>NZ_JBHIPT010000096.1:0-4435 GCF_042196205.1 Bartonella sp. AP21QHHD
AGAAAACCTCCTCAACTTCCCATGCTAATTGGTCAACAAAACGTGCTCCATCTTCACATGTCGCATAACATTCAACATCTACTGTTAAAACACACCGCCTTAAGCCAAAATCATGTCCATCTTCAATTGTTTCACTTTGTGTTGAGATATTAATAGCTGGCATTGCTTCAATAAATAAATTGAAGTCACGCATATTGAAAACATTGTCACCAGCTGCCGTCTTTGCTGCTTTGATCAACGCAACAAATGTTTCTCTTATCGTCTCTCTCGGATGCATGGGGGCTCCTGTTATTTAACATTTATCCTTTTCTTTATATTGGTATCGTGTTATGATACGTAAAAGAACGAATAAAGGTGATTTGGTGATTGAATCTTTTGCTGATAAGCGGTGTAAAGATCTTTTAGAAGGCAATCTGCCCAGAGGCTTTCCCACCACTCTAGTGCGTATAGCCCAAAGAAAGTTGTTTATGCTCGATAAAGCAGTTGATCTTAAAGATTTGCGCAGTCCTCCGAGAAATCGTCTAGAAGCGTTGAAAGGAGAGCGTAAAGGTCAATATTCTATCCGTATTAATGACCAGTTTCGTATTTGTTTTGAATGGCGCTCTAATGGTGCCTATGAAGTTGAAATCGTAGATTATCATTGATCTGTAGGAGGTCGAGATGAAAAATTATATAGCGATTCATCCCGGAGAAATTTTACGAGAGGAATATTTAAAAGAATATGCTCTCTCTGCTTATGCTCTTGCAAAAGCATTAAATGTTCCACGCACGAGAATAGAACGTATTGTTGCTGAAAATAGTCCAGTGACTCCCGATACAGCACTAAGATTAGCCTATTTTTTTGATACTACTGCTGAATTTTGGCTTAACATGCAAGCTGCTTATGACGTTAGTATATTACAAACTGAAAAAGCAGACGAATTTGCCAAAATCAATAAATTTGAATGTAGGGTTTAACCACCTCCCCATTTTGAGAACGGGGAGGGGAGTTGTGTTTTTAAGTTAAGCAACCTTTTTAATGGGGTTGTCTAAATCTGGTTCGTAAGTTCGCAACAAAGAATCCATGCTATGTGGAAGTTCTGAAGCTCCAAAATCTGTCAAAATTGCCAAGATTTTTGTAATATTGGGCACGTCATCTTGAAGCTTTAAAACCAGAGCATCTACGACCGATTCCATAACCTCAACTATAGCATTGCAGTCCTCATCTCCAATGCCTCGATGGTTAGAAAGCTTAAACAACGACAGCCACAAATCGCATAAGAAGTCTACACTGCTATTCATTGCACACCCCCAAAGATTTGCTCTCTCAAACATGCCAATCCTCTGGATGTAATTTTTGTTGAAGGGAGCACCTTTTCTGTACCATCCGGTCTTTGAATGGTGATAGCAGGGCAGTCCATGAATCCTTTCTTGATTTTATCCTGATAAGGTAACAGAGGCGCCCCTGGAGCCCGTCGATAGACCCAATCATTTTTACGCAAGTAATCTGTTAAGTCCTTTGGTCGTACTTCAAGCATTTTCGCTGCTTCGATAAGACCGAACAAACCATCAGAACGCTTTAAACCATCCAAAGCTTTTGCTTTTGGTGCTAATTCAGCAATAACATGATCTTTCTGCTCTATTTGATTTTGTAAGTGATTTAAAACACCAAGTAATGCCTCCGGTTTGGAGTAGTCAACTTGTGGGGTTGCTACTTGTTTCAAAAGCCGTTCACATTTGATAAAGTATTGACGTGCTTCATGCCCTTTATCATTACGCTCTATCATCGAAAGATGTTTAGCCACGTCTAACGTAATGTGATATTCTTTTACCTTTCCACCGCTTACTAAATTTTTAGTAAGCGTTATAAAGTTTATATTTTCCTGAAATTTACATTCTTTAATGCGATTTTTAATCCAATCATTAAAGCGAGCTTTTATTTCTAAAAACGTATGTAAATCACGCGCGTTAACAGTTTGAACAGTTTCCTGATCAATAACCTGTTCTCTAATTTCTATAAGAGTATTCATAATGAATTCCTTGTTGATAGATGTTTCTTAATGACACTCTAAAAGAGTGCCGGGTGCTAAGAAACACGGCAACAAGCCCGTCGTTATGCTTTCCCCCGAAAGGGTATTTTATGGCATAACCACACCCGACAAGACCAGTATACGCTATACGCATATAATGAGTCAAAGCCTTTACAATGTGCGGAAGACTGATTATTTCGGCAACCAATCCGCTTGTTGTTTTAAGGTGTTTCTTAGGCACCTGATTCGATTATTCATATTGTCGCCACAATGTCAAGTGGCAATGTAATGTTTTTATAAAAGTAATTAGTTAAATCCTTTGGTCGTACTTCAAGCATTTTCGCTGCTTCAATAAGACCAAACAACCCATCAGAGCGCTTTAAACCTTCCAAAGCTTCTGCTTTTGGTGCTAATTCTGCAATAACATGATCTTTTTGCTCAATTCGACTTTGTAGGTGATTTAAAACACCAAGTAATGCCTCCGGTTTGGAGTAGTCAACTTGTGGTGTGGCTACCTGTTTTTCCAATTCTTGCCAACGGTCAATGATTTTAGCTCGTAAGGCAGTACTGTAACCAGATACGAGAATTAAACATTCGCGCTTGGGTAAATTATAACAAGGGCGTGTTTTTCCTTGTTCATCAATATAACTGCTTAAAAACTTAGCCGGCTCAAATTTGAGCTCGCTAAATATTTGTTTAATGTCTCGCATAACATTTTTATGCTTCTTACTACATACTCCCGCAATTTCAATGCTAGACATAGTCTGAGTGGTAGCACCATTAGTAGCACTTCCTTTAATTTCTATAAGAGTGTTCATGAGAACTCCTTATCGTTAGATGTTTTTCATTGACTCTTTAATTAGAAAGTGCCGAGCACTGAAAAACACGGTAGTAAGTCCGTCGTTATGCTTTCCTATGAAGGTGTGTTATAGCATAACCACACCCCACAAAATCACTATATGCGAGTAACATACAATGAGTCAAAGCCTTTAATGTGCGAAAATAAACTATCCCGGTAGCTTATCTGCTTAGTATTTAAGGTGTTCGTTAGGTTCCTGTTTCGATTATTCATACTCCTATAATAATATCACTTTTTTCTAAAAATCATAAGCACATATTTACTTTATTTGTCGACTCACTTTAGATTTTCCAGCTTAGTTTTTTATTTATAGTGGAGGGGACAATAATGCTCGACATACTTGATACAATTGCGATGATCGTATGTTTGTTGTCGTTACCGGTGATGGTTGTCGGACTTGTTTTAGTGTGTATAAAAAAATGGTGCAAAAATGGATTGAAAACCCTTGGCATTGGAGTCTTATTATTTCTCGGCTCTGCAATATTAGGTGCGTTTTTTTTTCACAAAATCAAACCAGATCAAGTTGCGTACAATAATGAAATTTTTTCCTCCTCCTCGACTTTATTAATAGATGTTGCTACTCAAAATGAAAGCGTGACAAAGGCACTACCTGAGAATACTGATAAGCAAAGTATCCATGTTCAAGATAAAAAGTCAGACGAAAATGATGGTCTAGGTTTTTGGGGATGGTTCAGGTTAATTTTCTTTGCATTTATTGCATTGTCTATTTTTGTTCATTGGCAAGATAAACGCAACAAACGTTTTAAAGAAAAAGTTTCAGAGCAGGTTTTAATGCCTCCCCCGCATATCCATCCTTCTTCTGATTTATCAGTTGTTAATAAAATGTCGCCGGAACTTGAAAAAAAACGGTTAGAAAAGAGGGTACAGATCGTTCTTCTTTGTGCTCTACTGATTGGAGGCATTGTGGTAACAGTAACTATTACGCCATGGTTATTAGTACCCATTTTTATTGTTTTAATTTTTGTTATTATTGCCTATCGTGAGACAAAAAAGGAAAAAAGCTTTGAGCAAGAAGTTGCTCTGTGGCAATCAGATATTCCTCCCTCTAATTTTGAGGAAGCATGTGAAATGTTTCAAGAACTTGACGCAAGTGAATATGATTATCGTTTAGTACAAAATGAAAAACTGTTGGGAGTTCAAGAACGCGTTACCTTTGATATTGGCGAAAATACTCCAATTTTAGGACGTCTTTTAGTAACAAATCAAGCTATTGTATTTGAAAGCCCTGAAGATAATGAAAGGACTACTTGGGCAAGAATTGCATCAGTAACTATAACATACCAAGGATGTCACATCAGTCACCGTACCGGCGCACCATGGAATTACCGATTTAGTGCTATTCCAAATCCAAGGTTTGCAGCAGTAATCCGGGTTCTTGGGCAGCCTTATTGATTTTGAAACACACAAGACAAAGGTTCCTCATTGTTTTATCTCTCGCAAGATAAGCTTATACATACCGGATTCAGAGGCTTGGACATCTGTGACAGTGAAGTGTTCTTGAGAAGAGGGGGCTTTGTTGTTTTCAGGAGAGAGGACCACAATACTA
>NZ_JBHIPT010000097.1:0-4323 GCF_042196205.1 Bartonella sp. AP21QHHD
ATCAGAATTTATAAACACTGGTTTATTCACAAATGCCTCCATACTGCCTATTGGCAAAAGTTATTTTCTAAGATATGGAACATATGTATGCGCATATTGCACATATGTCAACAATAAAATGTGCAACATGAACATATTTAGTGAGTATTATATTATTTTGGGATATATAAAATGGATGATATTGATAACCTTATAATGGAGGCAGTGAATAAGCTTAGTATAGATAAAAAAAGAAGGTTAATTATTATTCTTCGTCTTTTAGAGTATCTAAAATGCGAAGAAGCCACTGCTTTTTTTCAGGAGATATATTTTTTAGAGCGTTAAAAACTTCTTCTTGAAGTTCGCGGTCTGAAAGAGCAGTTGTAGATTTTGTTTTTATCCCCTGTCCTTCACCAGTCAATAACCAACCTGTACTTACGTTAAAAGCTTTTGCGTATCGACTTGCGGCTTTATTGATGCCGCGAACTCCTTGTTCATGTTGTATATAAGTGTAATATGGCCAGCCGTAATATTGAGCTGCGGCTCGGGCAGATTTAAATCCTTTGGCAATTCTTGCTTCTGTTAAGCGTATAGCTTGGTCGGGTTTTTGTTCTTGCATTCTGACAACTCCTTTCCATTCATAATGCACATATTATATGTGCTTTTCGACTTGACTTTTTTCTGTGCACATTGCACACTTAATTTTATGAATAAGATAGAAGCAAAAAAAATACGCAAACGCCTTAATCTTACGCTGGACGAAATGGCAGCGTTATTAGGCGTTAACAAATCAACAGTATGGCGTTGGGAAAAATATGGTGTTCCTTCAAGAGGGGCAGTGGCTTATCTTTTAAAATCTTTATGCGATCAAGAGCAACACCCCCCAATGTCGAAAATTTGCAAGAGCTGCGGTGTTGATCAGAAGGTCGATAGATTGCAGCATTAAGGAGATCAAAATGAGTTCGAATGAGATTTTATGGATAGCAGTGGTTTCAGTTTTGCTCTTAAGCGGAGTGATGTTTCGTATTGCATTGCATTATCGCAACCAAGTTAAAGCACTTAAAGAGCAGGTTCAAGATATTAAGAAAAAAATGAAAGAGAATGAGTTTAGGTATTTAAAGGAAAGCAAGCAGACAATTGATGAATGTGATGCAGATCTTGAAGAACGTGACGAGGAAATTAAACAACTGAAACAAAAGACTGAAGAGCATGAAAAGGCGTTCAGAAATGTAAGTGAAGTTGTAATGACACTCGAAGCAGATGTTCAATCACGTGATACGGAAATTAAAGAATTGAAGCAAGAGATTAAAGAACGCGACGAGAAAATTGAAGAACTTAAGCAAAAGATAGATGCGTACCGAGAAGAGTTCAAACGGAAAAGTGAAAAGATACAGGCACTAAAAGCAGATGTTGCATCACGCGACGAGCAAGTTGAAAGACTAACACAAGAGCTTAAACAGCGTGATGAAGTAGTAAAAGCGCCGCCTCATAAGAATAAGAAGAGTAAGAAGAAAAGTAAGTGAGAAGATAGAGGTGGAAGATATGATACTTAAAAAGAAGTATGAATCTACTGATGAAACAATCGAAGTTAATGGAGTTACGCTTCACCGTATACGTGCTTTAAGAAATTTTAGAGATGTGTACGCAGGTGACTTAGGTGGCTTTATTGAAAATGAAAGCAATTTAAGTCATGAGGGAGACTGTTGGGTTGGGGACGATGCAAAGGTTTATGGTAGTGCTAGGGTTTACGGTCGAGCCAAGGTTTTTGGTAATGCCAACGTTTATGATAACGCTCATGTTTATGGCAATGCCATTGTTTATTTTGATGCTAAAGTTTTTGGTAATGCACATGTATACGGTACAGCAATAATTTGTGAAAATGCCCGTGTGTGTGGTGATGCATGGATTGATACAGGTTTTATTAGTGGTTGTGATTTAGTTAATAGTAGTAAAAAGAAATACGAACTTACAGACGATACAGTTGATCTCGGTCCTTTCAAGTTACACCGAATACGAGCATTGAGAAGCTTTGGCAAAGTAAAGAAAGGTGATTTAGGTGGCTGGGTAGAGAGTGAAGAGAACCTCAGTCACGAAGGTAATTGTTGGATTAGTGGTTTAGGGGCTGTTTTTGGTGGCGGCAGATTACGTGGTGATCACCTAGTTCCAAACTTTAATTACATTTCCAATACGACTTATAAATTGTCTATGTTAACACCACAACAATACATGGCATCTCTACCTTGGCACCGTAGAATATGGGAGCGACTCCGTTATTATTGGGAGTGCGGAATATGGCTTTAGCTATTAGAATTATTCATGAAGAGCTTTCTTTTAAATAGTTTATCAAACCACGTTTTGTTTTGCTGGTCTGTCCACCGGAAAAAACCAAGACAAAACTTGGTTTCAAGCGCTGCTTCTGGATCATTACATGAGGTGTGTTCAACTACAATGATTATAGGTTTTCTGAAGGACGGTTCTTTTGGGTGTATCTTAAACCGAAGAGTTAATTTACTTTTGGCTTTTATGCTAAAAAGATCAAAAAAACCCAAATGCTCTGGCTTTAGTTTGGGGTCTATTAAATCAATGTGCTTTGGAGTTTTTGGGATGACCTTTGTTCCATTTCTATCTCTTTCAGAGTCTGTGATAGCTTCGTTAGGATCTGGTCGGCATACTTTATTAAATACAAACGGATATTCTTCGGGTATTTTGATATGATTTATCTTGATTATTTGATTTGTAGGATTGTGGATGATTAACTCTAGGTAAGTTTCAAGGTCTTGAGGATTATCTGGACTCATGTGTCCCAAAATTTCACGTACACTATAACTTTGCAATTTTTGTCCTAAACATCTTTCTTTTTGTGCTTTGTAGTTTGTATACAAAACAAAGCCTCCAACGGCTATACTAATGATGGAAGAAAATAAATCATATATTGTTGGCATACTTCTCACATCTTTCTCCCCCCGCTTATGGGGAAACAATAATTTTATAAAACACATTTTGTATGGAACGGCGCGATGAATAACACGATTCTTTGTTTTGATCTAGGTACCAAAACGGGGTGGGCGATACGTGGTGCAAGTGGTGACATGTTCAGTGGTACCGTGAATTTTCAATCACGCCGTTTTGAAGGCGGTGGAATGCGTTACTTGCGTTTTAAACAATGGCTATCAGAAATAAAGCAGACAGCAGGTCAAATTGACGCGGTGTATTTTGAAGAGGTGAGGCGTCATAAAGGTACAGATGCAGCGCATGTTTACGGTGGTTTGTTAGCAACGTTAACGGCGTGGTGTGAACAGCATCAGATACCGTATGAGGGGATACCAGTAAGTACGATTAAGAAAGCGACGACAGGCAAGGGGAATGCGTCGAAAGAAGAGATGATTAAGGCGGTGCGTGCAAAAGGGCACAATCCGAAAGATGATAACGAAGCAGATGCTTTAGCAATTTTATATTTAGTTAAAGAAAGGGAATTGGGGTATGTCCATTAAATTACCATGGACGAGGCTTTTTGCATACAAATGGCTTCTTACTCTTGGTTGTTTGTCGCCGACCGAGAAATGTATCTATGTCATGTTGCGACTTCTAATGCTCCATACTGGTGAACCTATTTTAAACAACTTAAGGGTATTAGCTTTTTGGGTTGGTTATCCAGTAGAAGAGTTTGAAGCAGCTTTGAATTCCTTGATTGAAGGTGGATTCATCATACGTTTAGACAATGGTGGGTTGTGGAATTCAGAAGTTGAAAAAGAACTCAATAACGTCACTGAAGAGCTAGATAATTTCACTTGCAATAATAATAAAGAAAGGGAGGTGAAGTATGTCAACTAAGTTGCCATGGACGAGGCTTTTTTCTTCACAATGGATTGTTGACGTTAGTGGCATGAGTATAGTGGAAAAAGGTCTTTATATGACACTTGTCTTATATATGTATGAAGAGCGCCGCCCTATTATTGAAGATGCTCCAAAATTAGCACGGTGGGCTGGCTGTTCAGTGAGAGTCCTAAAAAATACATTAGACATCTTATTACGCGATGAGAAGATCATACGTTTAGAAGATGGTCGTTTGTGGAGTTTAAGAGTTGAAGAGGAACTCAATAACTCAAATGATAATTTAAATAAGTTTTCAGAAAGAGCACAAAAGGCAGCAAAGGCAAGATGGGATAAAAATACAACTTATGCTCGTAATGATGCTAAAAATGCTAATAGCAATGCTACAAGCAATGCTTATGCAATGCTAGATGATGCCATTAACATTAACATTAACAATAACAAAAAAAATAAAAATATTATTTTATCAAAAAGAGAAATTGATTTTGAAAATTTAGAAACAAACGATTTGGT
>NZ_JBHIPT010000098.1:0-5965 GCF_042196205.1 Bartonella sp. AP21QHHD
GCAGGGCAGAAGGCATTAACAGGGCAAGATGTTGAGCAAGCCATAGCCTCCCTTAATCGGGATACTGCTAGCGCCCATAAGAGTGTACAACAGCTCGATGTAGGCAAGCTGGAACAAATCGTCCATGAAAATCGTGAAATGGCAACCCAACTTTTAGAAGAAGGATTTAAATACAGCGATGATTCCTATAAAACCATGTTTATCAAAGAGCACCCCATCGCCGTGGTCGACCGTGATAAAGACGGAAATATACTCTATAAAAAAGATGAAAATGGAGAGCCTATAGAAGACGCTCGTGGACAAAAAATCCCCAAGTTCCATTATTTAACGGATGAAGAAAAGCAGCATTTACAAGAAGGTTCTGATGGCAAGGTGCATGTGTCCTTTAATGGCATCTTTACGCCACCCTATGAAGCTGCTGTTTATGCAGAGCAACATGCGGAGAATAAAAATGAACCGCTTTATTTTGTTGTGTTCCCAGAAGCCGATTCTGCTATCTCAGAACTTCTGGTCGCGGGCTATCAGAAGTTTATGGAAAATAACTTTTGGGGTTTGACCAATTCCACACAAGAAGCAAAAGATTTGATGTATAACTATGGTCTTACAGGATTAGAACTTTATGGACATAGTCGCGGGACGATGACATTGGGAAATATGCTGAATTCTTTCAAACAAGAAGGTGTTCACGGTATAGCCGACAACACGAATATCAATTTCTATGGACCAGCCTTTAATGTTTTAGTTGCATCCGGTCTGTTAGGTTATGTGAGTGATGGCAAACAAACCATTGTTGGCTTTGATGGGCATAGATATGACTTTGTCAGCAGAATTATTGGCGGCAATGGCTATACCTACGAGACAATACCTGCTGGTAGTAACGTTTGGACAGAATGGTGGAGAGTGATCATGAATCCCATAAGCTCCCATACTTGCCTTGGAGATGCGAGCGATAAGTGTACATGGCGCTATGGCACATCTCATCGTGAACAAAAACCTTGAATTAAATAATGGAGTAAAAAATGAAACACATCGTAAAATTATTAAGTGCTGTAACTTTGTTAAGTATAGCTGGATGTCAGTTTAATAAAACTCCTGGAGGGTATTTGAGCGCGTGGGAGAAAAATGGTGTTACTAATTTTACAGAGGTAGGAAAAGCCTTGTTAGAATGTGGCATGCCAACGCCTTATGATGTCGATCCAGAAAACAGAAAGCAGAGCATTAATGCAAAAGCAACAATTTATGCTTGCATGCTTCAATCAGGGTTTCGCTATAAAGATGAAGAGGTAGCAAGAGCGGGAGGGCCATGTTATACTTTTAGAGCCGAAAACCTTCCGATTTGTCGTCCAGGTGCTGTCATACCACAGCGCAGTGTCAAGAAGCGCTTAAACAGCCCTTTTTGTAAAAAGCATCCAGAACAATATGAATGCTATCCTTAAGTCTTGCTTGTGATGATCAACAATCCGCCATCCTTGCCTTTGCTTGGAATGGTGGGATTGTTTCCTCACGCACATTATTTAACGGATGAAGAACAACAGAATTTACAAAAAGGTTCTGATGGCAAGGTTCATTTTTTCCTCAATGGTATTCTTACAACACCCTATGAGGCGGCTGTTTATGCAGAGCAACATGCGGAGAATAAAAATGTACCGCTTTATTTTGTTGTGTTCCCAGAAGCCGATTCTGCTATTTCAGAACTTCTGGTCGCGGGTTATCAGAAGTTTATGGAAAATAACTTTTGGGGTTTGACCAATTCAACACAAGAAGCAAAAGATTTGATGTATAGCTATGGTCTTACAGGATTAGATCTTTATGGACATAGTCGCGGGACAATGACATTGGGGAATATGCTGAATTCTTTCAAACAAGAAGGTGTTCACGGTATAGCCGACAACACGAATATCAATTTCTATGGACCAGCCTTTAATGTTTTAGTTGCATCCGGTCTGTTAGGTTATGTGAGTGGTGGCAAACAAACCACTATTGGTTTTGATGGGCATAGATTTGACGTTGTAAGCAGATTGATTGGTGGCAATGGCTATGCTTATGAGACAATATCTGCTGGTAGTAACTGGTGGACAGAATGGTGGAGAGTGATCATGAATCCCATAAGCTCCCATACCTGTCTTGGAGATGTGGGTTATAAATGTAGATATGATTATGGTTCATCTCATCGTGAACAAGTTCCTTCAAGTAAATCATGGAGTAAAAAATGAAACACATCGTAAAATTATTAAGTGCTGTAACTTTGTTAAGTATAGCTGGATGTCAGTTTAATAAAACTCCTTCAGGATATTTGACTGCTTGGGAGAAACTGGGAGCAGATTTTACTGAGGTAGGAAAAGGCTTGTTAGAATGTGGTATGCCAACCCCTTATGATAAGGATCCAGAAAGCAGCAAGCTCAGTAATAATGCAATAGCAACAATTCATGCTTGTATGGTTCAATCAGGATTCCGCTATAAAGATGAAAGGGGGGGGGATGGTGTGTAAACCATAAAGCCGAAAACTTGCCCATTTGTCGTCCAGGCGCTGTTGTTCCACAGCGCAGTGTCAAGAAGCGCTTAAACAGCCCTTTTTGTAAAAAATATAAAAACGCACCTGAATGCAAACCTTAAGTGTTTCTATTGGTGATGATCAACAATCTGCCATCCTTGCCTTTGCTTGGAACGGCGGGATTGTTTTCTCAACCAATCATCTCAATATTGTTCACCGTTGTTTTAAGCAGCGGTGACAGGAAATATCAACAGGCTTATGAGCTTTTTTATTGTCAATAAATCCATTGAAAGAGGGGAATAATGAAGAAAATCTTAAAACTATTGAGTTGCATAGCTCTCTTAAATACAGCTGGATGTGTTAACCAACCTCCTCCATCAACTTTAGCATTATGGGAAAAACCAGGTGTCGATAAAGCGATGATCCAACAATCCTTATCAAAATGTGGCTGGAAACCGGTTTATGCTTCTTCTAGTGATATGAATTCGTATGCGAGTGAATTTGCCTCAGTTTATGAGTGCATGAAAAAAGCAGGTTTCCGATATAAACTGCAAGATTCAAAAGGGATCTATTTTACACAACCTCCCAAAAGTGGCTCATTCCTAAGCAATTTAATGATAGCAGGATATCAGCAATTTATGGACAATGACACCTTTGGTGTGACCAACAAAACGAAACAGGAACGGGCTTTACTAACGCATTTTGAGGATGAAAGAAAACGTCAGCAAAAGCAAAAAGCTTTACAAAAGCGATCACCAAAGCGTCCTCCCCATCGTTAAAAGGTCGTTGGATAAAATCACGAATGAAGTAGGGGATCAAAGCCGTCTCCTTCTTTATTCAAGCGGGTGGCACTTTAAATAAGGCAGCATTCATGGTGTTGGCGCTGATATTATCGCTGGTACCAATCCAATCTATGTGCTGGAAAATGATGCACAGAGCGGAAAGATCACCATGGAAGCAGGTAAAGATATCATCTTTGAAAGTGCACAAAACACGCAAAGCACACAAAACAGCAGTGAAAGTGCTTCAATGAGTGTTGGCACCGGTTATGGCACGGGTGGCGCAGGGGCAACGGGCAGTGCTGCTTTTAGTCAAGGGGAAGGTTCCAGTGAGGAAGTTCAACACAAAAACAGCCATATTATAGGCACCGGCACTGTTCATACCACGAGTGGGGCAAACTACCACATTGGCAGGCGCCGTGGTTTCTGGAGAGCGTGTAGAAATGGAAGTAGGGGGTGATTTTTCCATTACCAGCCGCAGTGATACGGGACAAACTTCCAGTAAGCAAAACTCTGTTTCTGTTGGGTTTGGTGCTGGACAAACGGGTGGTGGGGGGGCCATGAGCGCCTCTTTCCAAAAGGATAAATCCTCCAGCGATTATCATAGTGTTGTGGAGCAATCAGGCATCAAAGCGGGTGATGGCGGCTTTAATATCATAGTTAAAGACAAAACAACGCTGACCGGAGGCATCATTGCCAGCACCGCGCCGGCAGATAAAAACAGCCTGACCACAGGAAGCATTAGCACCAGTGATATCAGCAACAGTGCGCATGCTAAAGCCAGCAGCCATGGGTTTAGCATTTCTGGGAATGACACGATAAAAAACATTGCCAAGAATGTTTTAAATCACGGCAAAGCCAAGGATGCAGCAGAAGGGGAAACCAAATCTGCTATCAGCGATGGGACTATCATCCTTACTGATACAACTGGACAGAGGGCGATGGGGCAAGATGCTGGACAAATCATTGGCTCTCTCAACCGCAACACCGCAGCAGCACACCAGGCAGTAGGACAGCTAGATGTCGCACCGCTTGAGGATATATTGCGTAATCGTTTAGGTATGAGAAATAAATGGGTAGATGAATGGTTTGATATATGGGATGGGGTTCGTAAAATGGCATTTTATGTTGACCATCCAGTGGGTGAGGTTGCGCATGATGAAAATGGCAATGTCCTCTATTTAACCGATGAAAATGGAAAACCTATAAAAGGCCGTGATGGAAAATATATCACTCTGTATCACTTTTTAAAGCCAGAGAAAGAAAAGCATTTACAAAAAGGCCCTAATGGTGCTGTTTATATGTTCTACAATGGCATTTTTAATTCACCAGATGATGCGCTGCGGGTAATGCTGTCCAATTGGCTGTTAATAAAAATGGTCCCCTTTATTTTACATACTTTCCCCAAGCTGATGATGTGCTGGTAGAATTAGGGGTAGCATATTATCAAAAGTTTTGGGAGGGTAGCTCTTGGGGGTTGACCAATTCAACCAAAAAGTTCCAAGATTTTATCTATCGTTATGGCAATGACAATGCTATTGTTAGTGGGCATAGCCGTGGTACCTTAACAGTAAGCAATGGAGCAAATGACTTGCAAGAACATGGTATCCACAGTGTAGCCAAGAAAACAGACTTCTATCTTGTTGGAGCGGCTGCTCACATGCAATCGATGGCCAATACAGTAGATTATCTAAGCGATGGCGAAAAAAATTATATCTACATACAAGGTCATATGTTAGACCCCATTAGTACAGTGATTGGTTACAATTGGCCTACGGCTTATAAGGCACCTTTAAATCTAGATTTTTCACTTTTGGAGAAAGGTATAAAAAATCCTTTTTATATGACGATATTTGCAGCAAACAGTTTATTTACTATAGCAACTAATCCTCTCAGAGAGATGGGGAGAGCGGTCTTGGGCCTTAACCCGAGCCCCCATAATTGTTATGCTGATGCGAGTCGTGAGTGTCAAATTAATTATGGTTCATTTGGTTTTAACAAACTTCATTCAACGAGAACAGGGAACAAAAAATGAAAATGTTGTTTAATTTATTAAGCCTGCTCATTCTGTTAACGGTTGCTGGATGTGATATTGAAAACATTGATAAACCTCCTCGAGGAGAGACGGCTGTGTGGGAGAAGCTAGGAGCAGATTCTACGGAGGTAGGAAAAGCATTGCTAGAGTGTGGTTTGCCACACCTTAATTATCTTGAGGATGAAGTTCAAAAGTTAAGCAACAATGAGAATGCAACGATTGATGCTTGCATGATCCAAGCAGGATTCCATTATAAAGGGAGAGCTAGCTGGTGTTCTCCTTTTAACGGTAGAGACCTTCCCATTTGTCAGCCTGGTGCTGTCATCCCGAAGAGAAGTGTCGAAAAGCGCTTAAACAGCCCTTTTTGTAAAAGAAGTCCAGTACAACCTGAATGCAAACCTTAAGTTTTGTTTGTGATGACCGACAATCCCCACACTCACGTTTTTACATGCCTGTGCGGGATTGTTTCCTCAAGCAACCATTTCAATATTGTTCACCGTTGTTTAAACAGCGGTGACAGAAAATATCAACAAGCTTATGAGCTGTTTATTGTAAATAAATCCATTGAAAGAGGGGAAGAATGAAGAAAATCTTAAAACTATTGAGTTGTATAGCTCTGTTAAGTATCACTGGATGTGTTAACTCAATTCCCTCACTTTC
>NZ_JBHIPT010000099.1:0-3914 GCF_042196205.1 Bartonella sp. AP21QHHD
AATGGCTGCTTGTAAATTCACATCATTGTCAGCAGTAATCTGCACATCTTGGCGTGCCGTGATGTGTGATTGTGTGGAAGTGGTTTCCCATTGATCGCCCGTATCTTTGGCGCTTGCAACCCCAACACCTACAGAAGCACCGCTGTTGCTCTTTTCAAACTGAATGCCAAAGCCTGTACGTTCTTCCTTTGAGCTTGAGGAATGGCTATTATGACCAACAAGCACATTGACATCATGCGCTGCCGAAAGGTTAATATTCTCACCCGCAAGATCAGAGCCCTCCACGTTCACATCTTTTTTCTTGGCAGTGATGTTGATATTGCCATCCGCATTGAGAGAAGAGCCTTGATGCTCAAAGCTCTCTTCATTTTCTGTCTTTCCCTCACTCCCGTATATCGACACAAAGCCCTTACCTGATCCCACACCAAAACCTGTTTCATGCTCCTCTGAATGGCTTTTATGATGATCTGTCATGCCATCAATCGTCACACTTTCTCCGCTCACATTGATATCTTGACCGGAAAGAAGATGNAACCGTTGTGGTATGCGATTGAGATGTATCGGACGATTTCTCATGAAAAAAGCCACTTGATGACGATTGTGCTTGCTGATCCAAGTGTTCTTGGGCGCCTTTGATAGTAATCTTTCCCCCAGAGTGAATGGTAATATCCGCTTGTTTCTGTTCTCCTGGTGCTTTCTCTCCTGACGTTTCCTCTGCCTTACCGGCTACGAGCGTCGAGGCGACAACTTCCGTGTTGTTTCCAGATTCAATGGCAACGCCTTTTTCTCCTGCTATACTTGAACCTACCACTTGGGTAGCTCCAAAAGTTTCATGATAGGATGAGCTTCCCCCAAAAAAACCGCCATCTGTGTAGCTAGATATCTCACGGTGTGAACTATCCTCTGCATTGGTGATCAGGACATCGTTGCTGGCTTTCAGCCCTACCTTGCCCTCAGCCGCAACGGAACTGCCTGTGATGCTAAGGTCATGCGGTTTCCCATCCTGCCCTGCAACAACAGTGGTATCACCCCCAGATTTTATCGAAGAACCCCGAGAAATAGACTCTTGCCTATCAACACTAAAGTCGCTGCTCTGAAAATGATAATCTCTTTCATCGTTTCTCACCCCTATTGTTATCTCCCCTTGTGCGCCAAGAGCAACATTGTCCTTCGCATCTATATCGGAAGCAGCAATATGGATATCTTGACCCGAGATGACAGTGGTATCTTTTCCAGAACTTAAATGAGAGCCATTGTGCAAGGCGACATGGGAGGTTTCACTCCCGCGATGATTGTCCATGCTGTTGCGTGTAGCATCAATCGAAACATTTTCTTTTGCTTGTAAGTAAAGATCATCATGCGCTTGAACATCAGAGCCTAAAATATTCAAATCTTTTCCAGAGAGAAGTGTCGTCGAGCCTCCAGAGTTTAACACAGATTTATGGTGCATAATGGAGTCACTATACTGTTTATGGTGATGCGTTGCAGCTGAGCCTATCGTCAAGTTGCCTTCTTCTGTAGCCATGGCAAGATCACCTCCGGTGCTGATCCCCACCCCTGAGGCGGTAATATCTTGTTTAGCAATCACCGTTGCATTACCCCCAGCAGAAAGCGCCTCGGTGTTTAATACGGTCTCCACGCCGTCAACCGTTGTGCGCCCTGCGTCCAAACGAATATTCTTCTCCGCAAGGATAACAGCATCCCCACCAGCAGCAAAATGCCCCCCTTGACTGAGGATATCCCCACCATGCACATGCAATTGGTGGTTTGCCGCAATCCGCCCTGAATTGGTTATTGTGGAATTGCTTGTATTTTGGCTGGTGATATTGACATCATCGCCCATGATCAAAGCCCCAGCAGAAACAAAGGAGGCTCTGTCTTTTTCAGGGATGTAAAGCACCGGTGCATAAACATCCATGCCCTTGACCTGTTGGCGCACATAAATCACCATCGGGGCTTCTAGGGACGCCAATTGTTCTTCACTCAAAGCCTCACCAAAAGGGAGATTGTGTGCTTTTGCATAATCTGCCCCACCATCTAGCAAAGTTTTGACTTGTTCAATGGCATCACTTCCAGGAATAAAGGAACCTTTGCCCAAACCTTGACCAACAAGATCACGCATTTGTTTCTCAATCAGCTGCTTTTCAAAATAGGCATCACCTAAGAAAAAAATCTCTCTGTCAGGATTATAACCAATTCTGTTCAAATAATAGGCTGAGCCATAAAACTTGCCGACATCAAGGAATTCTGCCCGCGTTTCATAAATGAAATTTTGATTGGGCAGCGTGCCCCCAACACCCCCCGATTGGGGCTTTGGTAAAGGGAGCCCCTCAGCAAGTTCCCCCGCATTATTGAGATCGACTTTTGGTGTAAAGAGAGCGCCAGCTCCAGGCAAACCACTTAAGGACTCCAGTGGATTGCCTCCAACGGTTTTTGCCTCAAAATGCGCATCCCCTGTAATCGAACCTTCCGCTGCCTCGTTGTGGAGTTGATCGACCACCAAATTCAAAATGCCACCCGCTTGAACAAGACCAGGAACAGTATCGAGAACTTCTGAATTGATATGGCGAAAACCATCATTATTTATTATATCTAAAGCAACATTTCGGCTTCCATCAGCGTTATAAGCATAACAATAAGCATCCGTATTAGCCTGACAACCCATATAGGTGTTTTTATAAGCTGTTGCACCTAAATTGGTCAGCACATTGGCGTGGATATCGGCGTTTCCCCCTGCTTCTATAATGCTATAATGGTTGTCAATGGTATCAGCGTTAATAATAAGATTGCCGTGAGACTGTATCATTCCTTGACGAGTAGGCGAAAATTCTTGCGTGACAGTTTTCTGTATCATGTGAGATAAATTATTCCATCGGTACCCTTGAAAAAAAACCGAACTTTCACTCTCTTCATTCCAAGTAAATGCCTTGTATACTATCCCATCTTCTAAAGTTATCTTACCATAAGTTGCCTCTTTGTTGGGCAAAGAATTTTTAAAGTGAAAATCACATGTGTTTCCCGAACATTCAACTTCCTCATAGGAAACGGCCCATATTTCTATCCCCAACTCATTTGCTATACTTGTTGTATGATACAAAATCGCATTTTCAATTGAATCAAAGCGTTCTGGTTTTTGGAAAGAAATATCGCTATATTCCGTTTTTTCCGTGATGACAGGCGTGCTATCAGCTTCGTTTTTTAGAGTGTTGGTTTGGATATTTAAGTTTCCACCAGCTTGAATAAAGCCCGCTTTGTTAACAAGGGAAAGGCTTTTTCCTGTGCCTTCTGCATTGGTGAAACCCAAATCACCCTCTGCCATTATGGCACCAAAATCATTCAACAAATCCCCATCAACTTGTAAAGCACCATTGCCCTTCACATAAATTAAGCCCGTTTTGTTGTTGGTCACATCCCCCGTCACGCTAAAGATTAAATCCTGCCCCGATGCCAATTGACCGCTATTTCCAAGCTCCCCCGTTTTGATCACGAAATCTCTGGCTGCTAAAACAGAAGTTGTCTCATCAACCATAACGCTTGGAGCAATAAAGAGAATATCTCCAGTCCCTCCCTGATCTGTCACGGCTTGTAGCCGCGCATGGTGAATATCAAGGGCATTGGTGCTGTTAAAATCTAAACCGCCATAAGCCAATTCGCTCTCTGAGACATCAATATGATCTGCAATTAAATACAGCGTTTGCGGCGTGTAAATATGAGAACGATTATTGCTTAAATCGAGAGTGTTTGCTGTCAACCTCACATCCCCCTCAGCAGACAGCACATTCTCAACACTGATCTCTCCTGATACCGATGTCAATTTTGCACTGCCATAGCCCATGACCTGATCATAATAGATGTCGTTGCCTGCAAAAATTTCAATATTGCCACCACTGGCAATCTGACCAACCTTCACCCCT
>NZ_JBHIPT010000100.1:0-124305 GCF_042196205.1 Bartonella sp. AP21QHHD
AGAAACATCGACGGATGCGGTGAATGGTTCACAGCTTTATTCTATGAGTAATGTCTTAGCGTCCTATTTAGGAGGAGGAGCCGGCTATAAGGATGGGAAATGGAGTGCACCGGAATTCAAGGTTGCACAATTTAAGAGTGACGGTAGTTCAGATGAGAAGACGAGCTATGATAATGTTGCGGCTGCGTTTGATGGTGTGAATACAGGTATGACCAATATCAACAATCGTATTCATGATGTTGAGAAGAATGTTGCGTCCAATGGTTTAAATTGGAATGAAACTGAAGGAGCGTACGACGCGAAGCATGATGACAAGTCGAGCAAGATTAAGAATGTCTTAGCTGGTAAAGTTGAAGAGAATTCACAAGAAGTTGTGAATGGAGGTCAGCTATGGGAGACGAATGAGAAAGTGAAAGAGGTTGAAAAGAAAGTAGATACGATTGATCAACATGTAAAAGATATTACAACAACGGTTATGGATGGAGCGGTTAAATATGACAAAGATGATGATGGTAAAAAGACGAATAAGGTTACGTTAGTAGGAGGCAATGACAGCGAACCTGTTATGATAGATAATGTAGCGGATGGAAAGATTGAAACAGGTTCTCAGCAAGCTGTTAATGGTGGTCAGTTGCATGATTATACTGAAGAGCAGATGAAGATAGTTCTTGAAGATGCCAATAAGTATACGGATGAGAAAGTTAGTGGTCTTGTCAATGATGCTGTTAACGAGTCGAAATCCTATACGGATATGAAGTTTGAGACATTGAATTATGCTATTGAGGATGTTCGCAAGGAAGCAAGACAAGCTGCTGCTATTGGTCTAGCGGTGTCCAACTTACGTTACTATGATATACCAGGATCTTTAAGTGTTTCATTTGGGAGTGGTTTATGGCGCAGTCAATCTGCATTTGCTATTGGTGCTGGTTATACATCTGAAGATGGAAATATTCGCTCGAATGTATCTGTGACAAGTGCTGGAGGTCATTGGGGAATAGGCGCTGGAATTACTCTGAGGTTGAGATGATAATAGAAAAAATAGCTGTTATTGTAAAAACGAGAAGTATGTTAGTAAAGGTTCTGTTTGCTCTTGCCTTAATAGGCAAGAGCGAAAGCTTTGCCAACGAGAACAATAATATTTATACAGTGCATCCACCGCGCTTATCGATACCTAAGGGAGAACTTGGCGAAACACGTCGAATTATTATGCAGTTTTATGATTGGACTTTGATTTGTGACGAAAAACAAAAGCTGAAACATAAGCAAGGTATATGTAATGTGACACAGACGGTTCATGATCAAGAAGGAAATACCATTTTTAGTTGGTCTCTTGTTTCTACGACAAGTGGTCAAGCAGTGATGCTTTTTCGAACATTGCCAAATTCTGATATAAATGTTCCGATTCAAATGTTTGTAAAAGGTGTTAAAAAACCTGTTCTTATTAATTATACGCAATGTAATGAAACGGTTTGTTTGGCACAATCACCTGTAGGTCCGGTTTTGACTAAACAAATAGAGCAGAACAATAAGGTACGTATTTCCTATAAAACTAAAGAAGGTAAGGTATTTTCTTTTACTGTACCATTTAAAGGGTTAAATGCAGCACTTAATTCTTTCCGTCCTTAGAATCCATCGAGTATTTTTAACAAGAGTCATTTTTCCATAAATTGTTGTATTATATTTCTGAGTGTAAATTATAAGGTCAAATAAGTAAGAAGTTTTATATAATATGATATCGAGGTGATTTGTTGGAAAGAGTGAGAGTTTTATGAATATAAAGTTACAGTAAGTTCTTTATATGTAATAGAAAATCAAGTTAGTGTTTTCCATAATGCTTAAAGAATGATTTCGTTAGTTATTAAAAGTAAAAAAGATTAGAAACACTCGATTTATTCCTTACAATAATGAGTAGACTAAATTCTTTTTTTAAGCTTCAAATGGATTTTTAAAGCGGTCTGATTATGCATTAATATTTTTCAGATAAATTTATAATTCTAGAGATTTTTTTGAACGATAGTTTTTATTGGTATTCACAAAATAACAGCTATTGTAATTGCAGTTTGTGGTACTACAGAACTTTTATTTCAGCATAATCAAAGCTATTTCATTGCATATAACAAACGAGGCTCGTGTGTGGATAACGAGATTAAAAAAATTTTTCTTATAAACCGTACTAATGTATAGGTTGTTGTAACCTTAAGAGTCAGCAAATAGTATGATAGTGTAGGTTTGTTACAATAGAGGTGTGCTCCGTGTAAATGGTATAAAGAAAAGAGCATAATTTATAAAAATTGATGTGAACGTAAACGATTAATTTATAGTTTTAAGTTCATAAAGAGAAACATGATTTTACGGAAACAACCGAAAGATTATACAAAAATCTGAATGATGCTAGTGTAGAAAATTTTAATGATAGGAAAAGAAAGAGTGATTTCTTGTATTTATCATTTGATGCTGCATTATTGCTTTATTTAGAAATGAGCAGAAGAGTTTTCGCGTTTATTTATTGGGGGGAACGCTCAAGGGATAAGGGAAATGACCCCGTTAAATTATGGTTCAAAAGAGTTGAAGCGAGGAGAAATATACGATACCAAAGCAGATCAGTTGTATGATCAGTGCGGTAGTAATACAAATAATCATTCTGCATTGTCACGAACAGAGGCATATTCTGTCCTTGTTGATATAAAGAGACAACAGAGAAAAAAACATTATGAACAGAAACAGATTTTTGTTCAATCTGAGGCAGCTTTTGAGTTTCATAGTCAGATAATGATAGGTGCTCAAAAAACAAAAAAACTCAAAACACCTTTTCTTCGACGGTTCCATCCAGTAAAATCTCCACCTCTTTATGCGGCACTTGATCTCGGAACAAATAATTGTCGTCTTCTTATCGCATCTCCCAGTAAACTTGGATATTTTCGTGTTGTTGATGCTTTTTCTCGTATTGTACGATTGGGAGAAGGTTTAATAAATAACGGTTTTCTTAATACACAAGCTATGGATCGTGCGATTGAAGCATTAAAGATTTGTCATTTAAAGCTAAAACAAAGGCATATTAAGCGTTATCGCTTGATTGCAACGGAAGCTTGTCGTTCTGCAGAAAATGGTAGACATTTTATTCAGCGTGTTTTGGAGGAGACAGGTCTTGAATTGGAAATTGTTGATCGGCAAACAGAAGCGCGTTTTGCTGTTACAGGGTGTAGTACACTTGTTGAACCCAATACTGACGCAATTGTGCTTTTTGATATTGGAGGAGGATCATCAGAAATTGTGCTACTTGATGTTTCTCAAAAGCGTTCTTTTCGTTTAGCTCGACAAATTATCGCTTGGACTTCTCTTCCTGTTGGTGTTGTTACGCTTGCTGAACGTTTTGGAGGGAATGATATTAGCTTAGACGATTTTGAAAAAATGAAAAGTTATGTGCGAGGGTTATTAAATAATTTTTCAGATCGTCATAAATTAGGAGAGTTAGCACAAGGTTCGAAGTTTCATCTTTTGGGAACCTCCGGTACGGTTACAACTTTAGCAGGAATGTATCTTAATTTAGAGCGTTATGATAGGAAAAAAGTGGATGGCATTTGGATGAATGATGCAGACATTACACTTATGACACAACGCCTATTATCATGGGATATAGAAAAACGTGTCATAAGTCCTTTTATTGGACGCGAGAGAGCAGATTTAGTTTTAGCTGGTTGTGCAATTTTAGATGTTATTCGGGAAGTTTGGCCAAGTCAGCGTTTAAGAGTTGCTGATCGTGGATTAAGGGAAGGAATTTTGATAGAGCTGATGTTACGCGATGGAGTATGGTGTCGTCATAGAAAGAGCAGAGATTTCAAGCGTTAGAGAATTAAATATGGAGACAATGAATAACGATGAAAAAAATAACAAAAACACCGAGAGGTGGCTATGGAGGCTCAGGGTCACATGAATTATATCAGCGCGTAAAAAAGAAAGCAGGAACCATTAAAGCTTCATCACGACGATGGTTAGAGAGGCATCTGAATGATCCTTATGTCCATCAATCAAAAGTAGATGGTTATCGTTCGCGTGCGGCTTATAAACTCATTGAAATTAATGAGCGCTATAGGTTTTTGAAAAAAGGTCAAAAGGTTATTGATCTAGGAGCAGCACCTGGGGGGTGGTGTCAGGTGGCTGAGCGTATAGTAGGGTCAAGTGATGAAGATCCTAGCGTTGTTGGTATTGATTATTTACATGTTGATCCATTACCTAGAGTTGCCATGTTGGAAATGGATTTTTTGCATACAGATGCACAGCAGAAATTAATTGAAACTTTAGGGACAAAACCGGATGTGGTTCTTTCTGATATGGCAGCGCCAACAACAGGTCATCGTCAGACGGATCATTTAAGAACGATTTATTTATGTGAAGTTGCGGCTGATTTTGCTCTTTCGGTTCTCAAGCCTGGGGGATATTTTTTAGTAAAGGCTTTTCAAGGGGGAGCAGAAAACACTCTTCTTGCAAGATTAAAACAGCATTTTAAAAAAGTCTACCATGTTAAACCACCCGCAAGCCGATCAGAATCAGTAGAGCTTTATCTTCTAGCGCTTGAATTTAAGGGAAAAAAATACAAGAATAGCACCTTCTTTTAAGAAGACTTAACTTTACTTAACCTATTTAAATGTGATGATTTTTTTCTCAAAGAGTTATCAGCGATAGCGACAGTTTTTCTGTTATCAATGATGAAAAACTGGTAAAATTAATGTATTGCCTATAGAGGTAGAGAGATTGATTCCTCAGTGAGTGTTTCCAATGAAATTTCTTGATCAAGCTAAAGTTTATATTCGTTCTGGTAATGGAGGTTCTGGAGCAGTATCATTTCGCCGTGAAAAATTCATAGAATTTGGGGGGACTGATGGAGGGAATGGAGGACGGGGTGGTGATGTCTGGGCTCTTGTTGTTGATGGGCTTAACACGCTGATTGATTATCGCTACCAACAGCATTTTAAAGCAAAAACAGGGGGACATGGCAAGGGGCGTAATATGACGGGTGAGAAGGGTGATGATGTCATCCTTAAAGTTCCGGTTGGGACGCAAATTTTTGAAGAAGATAATACAACGTTAATATGTGATTTAACGGAAGTGGGACAGCGCTATCGCCTTGCAAAAGGAGGGAATGGCGGTTTTGGCAATCTTCACTTTACAACATCGACAAATCGGGCACCGCGTCGTGCAAATCCAGGTTTGGCTGGAGAAGAGCGTGCAATATGGCTTCGTTTGAAGTTAATTGCTGATGCGGGGCTTGTTGGTTTACCAAATGCCGGAAAATCAACTTTTTTAGCTTCTGTAACGGCGGCAAAGCCAAAAGTTGCAGATTATCCTTTTACTACTCTACATCCTCATCTTGGTGTTGTACGAATTGATGGTCGTGAATTTGTTTTGGCTGATATTCCGGGGTTAATCGAAGGAGCCCATGAAGGGGTGGGAATTGGAGACCGTTTTTTAGGACATGTGGAACGTTGTCGTGTCCTCCTTCATTTGATTTCTGCTCAAGAAGAAGATGTTGCAAAAGCATATCAAATTGTGCGTCATGAACTTGAGGCATATGGAAATAATCTAAGTGATAAAACTGAAATTATTGCTTTAAGCCAGATAGATACGCTAACGATTGAAGAGCGTAAAACGAAACAGGAAGCTTTGCAAAGAGCTGCGGACCAACCTGTTATGATGTTTTCTGCCGTTAGCCGCGAAGGTTTAGAAAATGTGCTGCGTGCTGGTGCACATATTATTGAAATGTCACGCAAAGAGGAGATTAGTGGGGATAGCAAGGTTGATTGAGATGGCTGTTGGATCGCAAAAACTTACACACTATAAACGTATTGTGGTCAAGATTGGATCTGCCCTTTTGGTTGATCCTCAGGCAGGTTTACGGGTTGAATGGCTTAAAAGCTTGATTAGTGATGTTGTTGAATTGCACAAAAAAGGTGTAGAGATATTGTTGGTGTCTTCAGGTGCTATTGCTTTAGGAAGGACATTGCTACAGCTTCCTAAGGGGGCTTTGAAATTGGAAGAAAGCCAGGCATGTGCTGCTTTGGGGCAAATTGAGTTAGCTAAAACCTATGGTGATGCGCTTGCTCAACATGGGCTCAAAACAGGCCAAATTTTGCTCACTTTATTTGATACGGAAGAGCGAAGGCGTTATCTCAATGCACGTGCAACGATTAATGTACTTTTACGTTTTAGAGCAGTACCTGTTATTAATGAGAATGATACTGTTGCGACAAATGAAATTCGTTATGGTGATAATGATCGTTTAGCTGCACGTGTGGCAACAATGATGGGGGCAGATCTTTTAATACTTTTATCTGATATTGATGGTCTTTATACAAAGTCTCCCCATAGTGATCCTACGGCTGAATTTATACCTTTTGTTGCATCCATTACGCATGATATCGAAAAAATGGCAGATGTTGCTGCTTCAGAGTTTTCACGGGGAGGAATGAAGACTAAGCTTGAAGCCGGAAAAATAGCTAATGCTGCTGGAACGGCGATGATTATCACCTCAGGCAAGCGTATGAATCCCCTTGCTGCAATTGACAAAGGTGAACGCAAGAGTTTTTTTGCGGCAAGTAAGAAATCTGTCAATGCTTGGAAAACATGGATTTCTGGTCATTTAGATCCATCTGGTGTTTTGACGATTGATCAAGGAGCCATTAGGGCTCTTGAATCAGGAAAATCATTATTAGCTGCAGGGGTTATTGGCGTTGAGGGAAGTTTCCAGCGTGGGGATACGGTTGCAATTGTTGATACAGATGGAGTTGAGATTGCGCGTGGACTTGTAAGCTATGACAAAGATGAGGCTGTACGCATTATAGGACATAAAAGTGAAGAAATCGAAGCTATTCTTGGGTATGAGGCGCGCTCTGCTATGGTGCATCGTAATGATATGATTGTACGTTTCTTGATCAATTCTGTTTAAAAAAGTTACTTTTGTTTTTATTGTTTTGGCAGAGTGGATGTTACGATGACTTTAGAAGAAAAAATGAAAGATATGGGACAAAAAGCACGCTATGCCGCTGCAGCATTGGCTGTTGCTTCTTCTGAGCAAAAGAACAATGCATTAGAAATGATCGCTTTAAGTTTAGAGGCTCAGTCAGATGAAATTTTACGGGCGAATTGTCAAGATTTAGAGAATGCTGCTCAGAATAATTTGAAAGCTGCAATGATTGATCGGCTAAAATTAGATGATTTGCGTTTACGTGCAATGATAGACAGTGTTCGCCAAGTTGCTCGTTTATCTGATCCTGTTGGGCAAGTGATGGATGAATGGACGCGTCCAAATGGGCTTCATATAAGTCGTGTACGAACACCTCTTGGTGTGATTGGCATTATTTATGAAAGTCGTCCAAATGTTACAGTTGATGCGAGTGCTTTGTGCTTAAAAGCTGGCAATGCTGCGATTTTGCGCGGTGGTTCGGATAGCTTTCATTCTTCTCATGCTCTTCATTTAGCTTTGGTACAAGGTTTAGAGCGCTCTGGTTTACCTAAAGATGCCATCCAAATGGTTGGAACGACAGATCGTGCTGCCGTTGGGGAAATGCTCAAAGGATTGGATGGAGCGATTGATGTGATCGTACCACGTGGTGGAAAGAGCCTTGTTGCCCGCGTTCAGTCTGATGCACGTGTTCCAATTTTTGCTCATTTGGAGGGACTTTGTCATATTTATATTGATAAATCGGCAGATTTAGATATGGCACGCAATATTGTTTTAAATGCAAAGCTGCGGCGAACAGGGATATGCGGTGCTGTTGAGACAGTTCTCATTGACGGCCAAGCATTAAAAAAATTTCTTCCTGTTTTAACTGCTTTACAGGAAAAGGGGTGTGAAATTCGTGCCACAGAAGATATTGTTTTTCTTATGCCAGATGTCAAATTAGCTTCTGAAGAAGATTGGTCGCATGAATATCTTGATGCTATTCTTTCTGTTAAAACGGTTGAGGGTGTTGAGGGAGCCATTTCTCATATCAAGCGTTATTCATCAGGACATACGGAATCGATTATTGCTGAGGATTTAGAAGTGGTGAAGAATTTTTTTAATCATTTAGATTCAGCTATTTTATTACACAATGCATCTACACAATTTGCTGATGGAGGTGAATTTGGTTTTGGAATGGAAATTGGTATCGCAACAGGAAAAATGCATGCACGTGGTCCCATAGGTGTTGAACAGCTAACATCATTTCAATATCACGTTAAAGGAAATGGTCAGGTTAGAGCTTGAGAACACCATTTTTTCCATGGAAAAATTGTATGCCACATGTTGAAAGATCTAATGTTGTGGGTCTTTTTGGTGGTTCCTTTAATCCACCGCATGCGGGGCATCTTCTTGTTGCAAAAATTGCCATTCGGCGTTTGCATCTTGATCAGTTATGGTGGATGATCACTCCAGGAAATCCTTTAAAGGATTGTACACATTTGCTCTCTTTAGAGGAGAGAATGCAATTAAGTTTTAAACTTATTGACCATCCAAAAATTCGCTTAACAGGTTTTGAACAGGCTATAGGGAGCAAAGTATCAGTAGATACGATTTTTCATATTCTTACCCATTACAGTGGCGTAAATTTTGTATGGATTATGGGGGCAGATAGTTTTGCGACGATACATCATTGGTATCGATGGCATGATATCGTCTCTATGCTTCCTATTGCGATTATTGATCGTCCTTTAGGCAATTGGTCAGCACTTTCCTCTCCTATGGCACATATTTATCGCCGTTTTCGTTTGGATGAGAGAGAAAGTAAGCGATTACCTTTTATCAAGCCACCAGTTTGGACTTATTTGCATGGACCTTTATCTTTTCAATCTTCAACAAACCTTCGTTTGAAGAAGAATGATTTTTCTTGAACATTTCATAAGATTCTGCTTCTCTTTAGAGAAGTCTCTTTTTTAGATTCCACAACGATAAGAAAGGATATTGATCTGAAAAACATTGCACACAAACACTCTTACGATATTATGCCTTCAAAAGAAAAAAAAGTTTTTTCTGTTAGTGAGAGTCTTGAAGTTATTCTCAAGAGTTTAGAAGATACAAAAGCAGAAGATATTGTTGCTATTGATATTCGAGGGAAGTCATCTTTGGCTGATTATATGGTCATAGCTTCAGCAAATTCGCAGCGTCATGTATCGTCTGTTGCTGATCATTTATTACATACTTGGAAAGATAGTGGGCAGGGGCTTGCGCGTGTAGAAGGGCTTGCTGGAGGTGACTGGGTATTGATTGATACAGGTGATATTATCATTCATCTTTTTCGTCCAGAAATTCGTCTTTTTTATAATTTAGAAAAAATATGGATGACGCCGGATTTAAACGATACGGCTTTGCTTCTCTTCGGAGATCATTAAAATGCAAATTTCTATTTTTGCGGTTGGTCGTATGAAAAGTGGGGCGGAGCAAAAATTAGTTCAGCATTATTTGGATCGTTTTTCTAAAATTTCTGGAGATGTAGGCTTTCATTTAAAAAAGTTACAAGAGATACCAGAAAGTCGTGCTCAAACAGTTTATCAACGTATGGAGGAAGAGGGGAGAAAACTTATTGAATTTTTACCTGAAAAATGTCGATTAATTGTGTTAGATGAGCGTGGAGAATCGATTTCGTCAATTTCTTTTTCTGAAAAATTGAGGCGTTATCGTGATGAGGGCATTCGAGATGTCGTCATTGCTTTGGGAGGACCTGATGGGCATAATGAACAAATAAGGAAGCGTGCTGATTTTCTTTTATCTTTTGGTTTGATGACGTGGCCACATCAAATTGCACGTATTCTTCTTACAGAACAACTTTACCGCGCTGTAACAATTGAAAATAATCATCCGTATCATCGTTTTTAATATTTTTGTTCAATTTTTAGCACTTATTTATATGTTTATTAATATTGTTTTAGCTGACACCATTTAAAGCATCTCTAATGTATACGATGAGGTGTCATGGTTTTTGCAAATGAAAAAGCTTCTTCATAGAAAGATGCTATATTTATATGAGGAGTGCGTCATATTTGTCATTCTGCTCTTGAGTATATTTTTTTGCTTTTCTGTATCGCATGCGGAAGATACAATGAGGAGTACGGAAGTCCATAAAGAATTAGGAGAAATTCGCCAAAATATTTCACTTTCGCGTGAGCGTGTTGCTTTTCTTATGCATCAAGTTGAGCATTTAAAAAAAGATCAACGTGTTTTGAGTGATGCACTCATAAAGGCGGCTAAAGAAGAACGTATAGTAGCAGATGATATTGCTAAAAGGGAAGAAAAGCTTAAAAAAATGATAGAAAAGCGGGTACAAGTCTATCAAAGTTTAAAAAATCGTCGTGCTGAATTTGCGGAAGTTCTTGCAATTTTGGAGCGTATGGGATTGAATCCGCCTCCTGCTCTTATGATACAGCCAGAGGACGCGTTGGCTTCTATACGTAGTTCTGTTTTATTAGGTACCGTTATTCCTCAAATGCAAGAGAAAACACGAGATTTAACAGAAAAACTCAAGGAGTTGACCAATTTGAGTAATTCCATTACTACGGAATATAAGGCATTAAAGACAAAGCTGCAAAATCAAGCAGAGCAGCGAAAACGTCTAGAGCTTTTATTAGACCAAAAAAACAAACTACAAAAAAAATCAGAAAAAGAACTTACAGAACAGCAACAAAAAAATATTGCTCTTGCTAAAAAAGCGCAGTCTTTAGAAGAATTGATTTTAGAGCTCGACCGTCAGTCAAAACTTAGCTCTGATGCATCAGTACAGGTACGGAAAAGTTTGCAATTGTTAGAACAGTCCAATTTTGAAAGCCGAAAAGGTTCTTTACTTTTTCCTGTTTCAGGAAAAAGAATACATCACTCTAACAAAAGTTCGCATATTACGCGCTTTGGTGAAACGATAGAAACAGAGTCAGGAGCTGTTGTTATATCACCTGTGGATGCTTTTGTTGCTTTTGCTGGGCCATTTCGTTCTTACGGACATTTAATCATTCTCAATGTTGGAAATGGTTATCATATCATTCTTACTGGAATGTCGAGAATTAATGTAAAACAGGGGCAGTTTGTTCTTTCAGGTGAGCCTCTGGGTATAATGGAAATGCAATTTATTTCAAACAGTGTTGCATTGGATATAGGAAAAACTTCTCCAATGCTTTACATTGAGTTTAGAAAGCAGGGAAAACCTGTAAATCCAACTCCTTGGTGGCAGACTGAAAAAATAAGAAGGAGCCAAAATGATTCGTAAAGTTATTCTTTTGGTCGCTGGGGTATTGCTCGGCGCCTGTTCAATGATTATGGTGCAGTCTGTTGCTGCGAATAATGAAGATAATGCATATAAAAAGCTAGCTATATTTGGCGATGTTTTTGAGCGTGTGCGTATGCAATACGTTACAGTTCCAGATGATAAAAAGCTTATTGAAAATGCTATCAATGGCATGCTCACATCACTGGACCCTCATTCATCTTATTTGAATGCTGAAGAAGCCAAGGATATGCGGGATTCTACGAAAGGAGAGTTCGGAGGTCTTGGTATTGAGGTCACTATGGAAAAAAACTTAATTAAAGTTGTTTCACCAATGGATGATACTCCCGCTTCAAAAGCAGGTATTCTAGCAGGAGACCTTATTTCAAAAATTGATGATGTACAAACGAATGGTCAAACATTGAATGAAGCTGTTAATAAGATGCGAGGTGCTCCTGGAACACCAATTACCTTAACAATTATTCGTTCTGGCGTTGATAAGCCATTTGAAGTGAAGATTGTTCGTGATATTATCAAAGTAAAAGCGGTGAAATATCGGGTTGAAGGTGATATTGGATATTTAAGAGTTATCCAGTTTTCTGAACAGACATTAAATAATCTTCTAGCGGCAATTAAAGATATCCAATCTAAAATTCCTGAAGATAAGCTAAAAGGTTATGTCCTTGATTTGCGGCTTAATCCGGGTGGGCTTTTAGATCAAGCTGTTAATGTTTCGAGTGCTTTTCTCAATAAAGGTGAAATTGTGTCGACTCGTGGGCGCAAAAAGAGTGATGTGACAAGATTTGATGCGAAGCCAGGGGATGTCATCAATGGAAAACCGCTCATTGTTCTTATTAATGGTGGTTCAGCAAGTGCTTCTGAAATTGTTGCGGGTGCATTGCAAGATCATCGTCGTGCAACAATTTTAGGGACGCAGTCTTTTGGTAAAGGATCTGTTCAAACAATTATTCCTTTGGGTGAAAATGGGGCTTTACGCTTAACAACAGCACTTTATTACACGCCATCAGGCACTTCTATTCAAGGAACAGGGATCACACCTGATATTATTGTAGAGCAACCACTCCCTGAAAAATATAAAGGTTATGATGTAAAAGTTGGTGAGTCTGCATTAAAAGGACATATCAAAGGAAAACGAGAGAGTAATAAAGGATCTGGTTCAGCTGCTTTTGTTCCCAAAGACCCTAAAGATGATATTCAATTGAATGAGGCTTATAAACTGTTACGAGGTGAAATGGCAAATGCAGCATTTCCACCAGATCCCAATAAGGATGTGTTAAAGTGAGAATTGATATCTATAGCTTGCGATTTTGAGGAATATTAAATGGATGCAGATATTAATTTGAAGATTCTTCCATATCGCAAATGTGTTGGGATTGTTGTCTTTAATCATGAGGGGAAAGTGTGGGTTGGGCGTCGTTTAATGATGCCCATTCATGCAGATGCAGATATTGACATATCTCATCGTTGGCAGCTTCCTCAAGGAGGGATTGATGAAGATGAAAAACCATTAGATGCGGCATATCGTGAACTTTATGAAGAAACGGGTATTCGATCTGTAAAGTTGATTAAAGAAGCACAAAATTGGTTCCATTATGATTTTCCACAAGAACTTATTGGGTGCACATTAACAAATAAATATCGTGGGCAAATACAAAAATGGTTTGCTTTCCAGTTTACAGGAAAGCTTTCTGAAATTGCGATTAATCCGCCACCAGATGGCAATAAAGCGGAATTCGATCAATGGAAATGGATTGATCTAGAAACCCTTCCGTTGATTGCTGTTTCTTTTAAAAAGCACGTTTATACGAAAGTTGTCAGCGAATTTCGAGGTAGCCTTAGACCATTATAAAAGCTATATGATTATGAGAAAGCTTTTTTTATTAAGATGCTTTATATTATAATAAATAATAAACATGTTTATCTTTTATGTAAAGAACAGGAATATAAAATGAAAAAGTTATTTAATTTACTTATAGTTTTTACTCTCTTGAGTATTTCATCTGTTGCATTTGCAACAAGTTCAAAGCCTCCTGCATCAAAAGATGCGGCAGCGACATTGCCAAATGGAGCTTCTTCTTTGACTGAAACCTACGGTTTGTGGACTATTAACTGTGGTATACAAGAAGGGAAAAGAATTTGTTTTATGCACCGTCAAGAAGTAAATGAGCAGGGGCGTGTTGTTGTGGCTATGGGCCTTACTCTCGATGCTGAGGGTGTTGTATCTGGTAATTTAACAGTTCCTTTTGGCATTTTGGTTTCTAAACCTGTTCGTTTACAAGTTGATGAGGGAAAAGCTGTTATCGAAACCGGTATCCGGACTTGTGTACCAGCAGGTTGTGTGGTTCCTGTCGTTTTTGACAAAAATCACGTAGCAGCTTTACGTTCTGGAAAACAGTTAAAGTTGGCGATGACAATTGCTGCTGCAGGTGAACCAGCTTTGAATGATTTATTTGTTCAGCTAGATGGTTTTAGCAGTGCTCTTAATCGTTTGACTGCTTTGCAGAAATAATTTTAAAACTAAAAGCGGCCTTTAAAAGGCCGTTTTTAGTTTGTTTGTTTTTTATAATTAATAATTAAAACGATGAGATTTAAGATTAATCCTATAAGGGATATTCAGATTTTTTGCCGTTTCTTCTATTTTATGTGCTATTTTTAATTTTGATATTTGTTTTCTAACTGCATCGTCATTAAATAGAGAGATGAAGAATTTAGATGTCTGGTTTTTATTCAAGAAAAAAGAGTATTGAAATATAAAACCATTTTTTGATACACAGACCTGCTTTAATGAAGGTTTTCTATACGCTCTTCTGTTTCCTTGATTGAAAGGGATGACGCATGATTTATGCATTGCTTCGAACGATTGATTTGATTTTTGAGATTTATATTGATATTTTAATCGCTAGTGTCATTTTTTCTTGGCTTTATGTCTTTAATATCATAAATTCACGCAATCGCTTTGTTATTTTGATAGGAAGCTTTCTATATCGTCTTACAAATCCCATTCTAAGCCGTATCCGGCAAATTTTACCAAATTTTGGAACAATTGATATTTCACCTATTGTAGTTTTTATTATTATTTATTTTATTCGTACTTTCATGTGGCGTGTTTACGCAAACATGTATGTATAGAAATATTATTTGAGGCGAATACATGTTTTATCAAGTTGATGAAAATAACTTGATTTTGTTTGTATATCTCATACCCAAATCATCCGTTGACAAAATAATAGGGATTGAATGTAGGGATGGTGAAAAACAATATCTGGTTATACGCCTTCGTGCTGTTCCTGAAGATGGAAAAGCGAATAAAGCTCTCATTAAATTTCTTGCGAAGCAATGGAGAATCCCATCTTCTTCTATTTCTCTGAAAAACGGTGCAATATCTCGCTACAAACAACTTTACTTTTCAACACATTTAGAAGAGCTAAAGCAGATATGGCAATCCTTTAGAGATTGCATCTCATAGAAAAAATAAAGAATAAAGCCTATTTTTAAATAGGCTTTATTTTATTAAAATCGTTATATTTTTTTATTGCGCTCAACAGCTTGCTTAATTAATTCATGCGCAAAGTTTTTATCACGCCATCCTTCAATTTTAGCCCATTTTCCAAGTTCCAGATCTTTGTAATGCTTGAAGAAATGTTCAATTTGTTTGAGTGTAATCTCGGGTAGATCTGTATAGTCATGAATATTGATATAGCGTTTTGTTAATTTTGTAGTGGGAATGGCAATAATTTTTTCATCTTTACCACCATCATCTTCCATCATTAGAGCTCCGATGGGGCGAACATTGATAACACAACCAGGCATAAGTGGACGGGTATTACAGATAAGGACATCAATAGGATCACCATCATCTGAAAGCGTATGAGGGACAAAACCGTAATTTCCAGGATAAACCATTGATGTATGAAGAAAACGGTCAACAAATAATGCACCAGACTTTTTATCCATCTCATATTTTATTGGTTGCCCACCAAGGGAGACTTCCACAATAACGTTAATATCTTCTGGTGGATTTTTGCCTACGGGTATTTCCTTAATATTCATAGAGACATCCTTTCTGGAATATAGTGAGGCTCAATACAATTAAATATTTTACCAAAGAGATTATGAAATTAACTTGAAATTGATGCACGTGTTTTTTCAAAACGTTTACGTTCATTAGGATCAAGATAGAGTTTGCGGAGACGAATATTTTTAGGGGTTACCTCCACAAGTTCATCATCTTGTATCCACGATAAGGCACGTTCTAATGTCATTTTAATGGGAGGCGTTAACTTTACGGCCTCATCTTTTCCAGAAGCGCGCATATTGGTAAGTTTTTTCCCTTTTAAGACATTGACTTCTAAGTCATTATCTCGTGAGTGGATGCCAATAATCATACCTTGATAGACTTTCACACCCGCATCGATGATCATAGGACCACGATCTTCAAGATTAAAAAGAGCATAAGCGACAGATTCACCGTTGTCATTTGAAATCATAACACCATTAACACGACCAGCAATGTCTCCTTTATAAGGTTCATAAGCATGGAAAAGGCGATTCATAATTGCTGTACCACGTGTGTCCGTTAAAAGTTCAGATTGATAACCAATGAGTCCTCGGGTTGGTGCATAAAAGACAAGGCGGACACGATTACCTCCAGAAGGACGTAATTCCACCATTTCGCCTTTACGTTCAGACATTTTTTGTACAACAGTACCGGAATATTCTTCATCAACATCGATAACAACTTCTTCGATTGGCTCAAGAGTTATTCCATTTTCATCTTTTTGCATAACAACACGTGGGCGTGAAACACTAAGTTCAAATCCTTCACGGCGCATATTTTCAATGAGAACTGCAAGCTGTAATTCTCCTCGTCCTGAAACGTAGAAAGAATCTTTATCGGCTGATTCTTCAATTTTAAGAGCGACATTGCCTTCTGCTTCTTTTAACAATCGGTCACGAATGACACGGCTTGTTACTTTATCGCCTTCAGTTCCAGCAAGGGGACTATCGTTGACGAGAAAACTCATAGTAACAGTAGGAGGATCAATTGGTTGGGCAGTAAGGGGTTCATTGACAGTAGGATCACAGAAAGTATCAGCTACGGTACCTTTTTGTAGACCTGCAATCGCAACAATATCACCAGCACTTCCTTCTTCAATAGGTTGCCGTTCTAAGCCACGAAACGCTAAAATTTTTGAAATACGCCCAGTTTCTAAAAGTTTTCCATCTTGTCCAAGAACTTTGACATTTTGATTGGGTTTTAGAGAGCCAGAATGAATCCGCCCTGTAATAATTCGTCCCAAAAACGGATCCGCTTCAAGAATAGTTCCAATCATGCGAAACGGTCCTTCTGCTACACTAGGAGAAGGGACATGCTGCGTCACAAGATCAAATAAAGGACCTAATCCATGATCTTTTGGTCCTTCAGGGGCTTCAGCCATCCATCCATCGCGTCCAGATCCATAAAGAATAGGAAAATCAAGCTGTTCATCGGTTGCATCAAGAGCAGCAAAAAGGTCAAAAACCTCATTGATGACTTCATCAACGCGTGCATCCGGTCGGTCAATTTTATTAATAGCAACAATAGGGCGCAATCCTACTTTCAATGCTTTGCCAACAACAAATTTTGTTTGTGGCATTGGTCCTTCAGCAGCATCAACAAGTACAATGGCTCCATCAACCATATTGAGGATGCGTTCAACTTCTCCACCAAAGTCGGCGTGTCCTGGTGTATCAACAATATTAATTCGAGTATCTTTCCAAACAACAGATGTCACTTTCGCTAGGATTGTAATTCCGCGTTCTTTCTCAATATCGTTTGAATCCATCATACGTTCGCTTGTACGCTGATTATCACGGAAGTTTCCTGATTGCTTGAGAAGTCCGTCTACAAGCGTTGTTTTCCCATGGTCAACGTGGGCAATGATGGCAATGTTACGCAATTGCATAAATTTTCTTCTTTTCGTTTAATGAAATTTCATTTGAGGCAAAGTCTTTACATTCTTTGCCTGACTATTAAAAAACCTTTTACATGTTTTTTTATAGTTTTGGAAGATGGAGGCAATATTTTTATGACAAAACTATTTATCCAAGTCTTTAAGGTTCTATTAAGCTTCAATTGCTGGAGCTTCGTAAAAGGATTTTTATAGTGCGTATGTTCTATTCTCGAGCTAAGAATTATCCAAAAAATCACCGTCAACTTGATTTCTATCAATATGACACAAGGAGTTTATATGAGCTCTTGTAAGAGTAAGTAAGTATAAAGCTAGCCATATTATTGTTGTTGTTTTGCAAAGAGATTAATAAAAATCCGGAATATCTCTCAATCCATAGCCAATTTATTGACAATTGTACAACATTCTTATTCTAAATAAAGCTTTTTCTTATTCTGTAACTTGTCAATCAAAATCCAGATCTAATGCAACCGTGTATTTGAGGTAAATATTGAGATGATTAAGAATTTTATAAGAAGTTCTAGCTTTTGTATGCCAGATTGGGGCAAGAGTTATATCTATTTTATTTATTTATGAACCCAGAATACAGTCTTATTTAGAAAGAATATGAAGGCATCCAAAGAAAATTTCCATCTTTGCCGTTAATCCAATTTATGCTTTCAAAGGCATCTAAAGTAATATCTTTTAAACCATGGAGATAGTGCTTTGCCCCTCACACTTTTGTTAATCGTATTCTCTAATAGGAGCATGCTTTTCATGCCAAACAGAACACTTTAAACAGAATATACTTGTTGTTGCATATTCATGTACTTAAGAGAGATTGCTTAACGTATACTACATCCATTCCATGATAGGCTCATAAATGATATAATATACGCGAATAGTATACTATTAACGCCTTTGTGAAAAAATATAAAACTGTTGAGCATTATCATTATCATTCTTTCTCAGCTGTCAATATTGCGTCAGTTTTTGCTACGAGAAAGAAGATATAAGAAGTATTTTATTTTTTTCTTGAATAGTTTTTAGCCATACACCGATCTCGTTTGTGACTGGCAAGAAGATGACTTTAATCGATTTAATATGAGAAGCTTTATGATGAGGTAAATTTACGTTATTCGGAGCTGTTATTCAAAAAAAATAATAAATTATCTATGGAGCGGTGCGCTAGAAAATAAATAATAAAGCTTATTTTCTTATGGAAAGAATCTTAGGTTACATGACAAGATCTTTCCATAAGTAAGAGTTTTTACTTTACATGTTTAAAGAAGAGTTCCTGACAAAATGAGGGAAGCTACAGAAAAATAGATTATAATGCCCATGACATCTACTAAAGTTGCCACAAAAGGAGCAGAAGCACTTGCTGGATCAAATTTTAAACCTTTAAGAATAAAAGGCAACATAGATCCAGAAAGAGAACCAAAGGTAACGATTCCAACTAAAGCTGTACCCACTGTTGTCGAAATAGCAATCCAATGTTGGCCATAGTCGTAGATACCCAGTTTTTGCCAAAGAGCAATGCGCGTAACACCAATAATTCCTAGTAAGAGACCAAGGGATAATCCTGTTGGAATTTCACGAATGATCACTTTCCACCAGTCTTTCAACGTGAGTTCACGTAAAGCCAATGCACGGATAATAAGGGATGTAGCTTGTGAGCCGGAATTTCCTCCTGAGCTCATAATGAGAGGTATGAACAGTGTAAGAATAATCGCTTTTTCGAGTTCTGTTTCGAAATGTTGCATAGCGCTTGCTGTCAGCATTTCACCGATAAAGAGTAAAGCGAGCCATCCGCCACGTTTTTTCATCATTTCAGGAAACTTAATTTGCATATAGGGCTTATTAAGCGCTTCCATACCCCCAAATTTATAGGCATCTTCATTCATCTCATCGACCATAGTATCAAGCACGTCATCAACGGTTACAATGCCAATGACATGGTTACTTTCATCAACTACAGGCACAGAGAGAAGATCATGGCGCTGGAAAAGGCGTGCGATATCTTCATGATGTGTGAAGGGCGATATTGTAATGGGCGAGTCATGGGTAGGGACATTAAGAATTAGTTCATCAGGTGAGGCAAGAATAAGGTTACGCAGGGAAACAGCTTTTAGAAGAGTACCTGTTTTAGGGTCAATTACATAGCTGGTATAAACTGTTTCACGTGTTCGCTCGACCTCACGGATGTGATCCAAAGTTTTTTGTATGGTCCAGTTTGAAGGAACGGCTATAAATTCTGTTGTCATCAGTGCCCCTGCTGTATGGTCAGGATAACTGGTGAGTTTTTTAAGTTCAGCGCGCGTTAAGGGGTTAAGCAAGGCATAAAGTCGTGTACGGGTTTCTTTATCCATTTCTTGAAAGACGTCTGCAGCAGCATCGGCAGACATGCCATCAAGAATTTCAACAGCACGATTTATAGGGAGAAGTTCTAGGATGGCAGCAGGTTGCTCAAGCTCTGGTTTATCAAAAAGTTCGATAACATAATCAAGAGGCAGAAGACTAAGAATAGTTACACGTTCCATGATATCGAGGTCATTTATGATATCAATAGAGTCTGCAAAATGCTGGTTCTTTAACTTTTCAGCGAGAGCTTCAGGAGAAAATTTTTTGAAGTCGAAGGCCGTTTTGATTTCAGTCATGATAAAGTACCTCCTGAAGAGTTGGAGAGTTGTAAATCTAGATAATAGATGAGATAAAAACAAAAGTTTATGGAAGATTTAAAAAAACTCCCCAGCTATATTCCCAATTGTTAATATTTGAAGTAAAGTCAAGGATAAATTATAAGTTATAAACAAGTTTCTGAATCACTAAAACGAGAATACAGCTTAATTTGAGGATAATATAAAAACGTAAATGTAAAAATCAGTTCTGATTTTACCATCATTTCTTTAATGTAGTTTGCGATTTTCAAAAGAATCTAAAGCAATATTTTATAAAGAGTGGAGATTATGCTTTTCTCCAAGTGTTTTTGTTAATATGCAATTCTATTGTGATGTGCGAGCGAATAATCTTTATTGCTTCAATATAATATGGTTTGAATGAAAGAACTTTACGATTTTCAGGTTTTTTTATTCAATAGGGTTTTGAAAGGTAGTTTTGAAACTCACGAAATAGTTTTAGTATGTTATCAATTTGTGTCGTAAAGATAATTGTTACAGTTTAAATTTATAATGGAGACATAAAGTATTATGACAAAAGCAGCAGTGCTGGACTGGAAGGGATTTTTAGGTCTTCCTGATTTTTCTTCTATAAGTGACGAAGATTTTAAACCCGCTTTTGAACAGGCACTTCAAGAAGCAGAAGAAGAACTAGAGGCAATTGCGATGGTGCAAGAACCACCAACGCTTGAGAATTTTTTGCAGCCTTTTGAGCTTTGCGGCAAAGCGCTTGATCGTGTCTGTTCAATATTTTTCTTACGCACCAGTGCTCATACGAATGTATTAATTCAACAGCTAGAGCAAGAGTTCGTTGTAAAACTTTCTCGTTATTCTTCAAAAATGATGATGGATGCGCGGATATTTGCGAAAATAGATGTACTTTATAAACAGTCGCAGCTGGGCACATTTGAGAGTGAAACAACACGTGTTCTTGAATTATGGTGGAAAAAGTTTGTTTGTCATGGGGCAAAACTCGATGAAAAAGCTAAGAAACGGCTTTTGGAAATTAATGAAAGACTTGCTTTTTTAAATGCTACTTTTGGACAAAATGTCTTAAATGATGAAGCTGAATGGATTCTGTTTTTAAAACAAACAGACTTATCTGGTTTACCGCAAGATCTCATTGCTTCAATGAAGGAAATTGCGTGTGAAAGAGGCAATGAAGAAGCGTATGCATTAACACTAGCACGTTCGATTGTTGAACCTTTTTTAAAATTCTCTGATCGTCGTGATTTGCGTGAGGTTGCATTCCAAGCTTGGGCTAAACGTGGTGAAAATAATAACAAGAATGATAATAAAACAATTATTGTAGAGATTGTTGCGCTTCGAGATGAGCAGGCTAAATTATTGGGATATAAATCTTTCGCAGATTTGAAGCTCGATAATACTATGGCTAAAAGTGTTGATTCCGTTATGGATTTGCTTATGCCTGTATGGAAGCGCGCAAGAGCGAAAGCTTCTACTGAGCAAATTGACTTACAAAATTTTGCCAACAATCAGGGCAGCAATGAATCTTTAGCTGCTTGGGATTGGCGTTATTATGCTGAAAAGCTTCGCACTGAAAAACTTTCTTTCGATAGCGCTGAGATTAAATATTATTTTCAGCTTGATCTTATGATTAAAGCGGCTTTTGGGGTAGCCGAAAAACTCTTTAGCATTACATTTGAAGAAAAAAACGCTGTTACACTTTGGCATCCTGATGCACGTTTGTGGGAAGTAAAAAAGTCTGATGGAAGTCTACTTGGGCATTTTATTGGTGATTATTTTGCACGTTCTTCAAAACGCTCCGGTGCGTGGATGAGTAGTTTGCAATCACAACATAAATTGGATGGCGGACAAAAGCCTATTATCTACAATGTTTGTAATTTTGCTAAACCACCTAAAGGGGAAGTTGCTCTTTTATCACTTGATGATGCACGTACGCTTTTCCACGAATTTGGACATGCATTGCATGGTTTGCTTTCTGATGTCACATGGCCATCTGTGTCGGGAACATCTGTTTCACGTGATTTTGTTGAGCTACCTTCTCAACTTTACGAACATTGGTTAACAGTACCAGAGATATTAAAATCTTATGCTATACATACAAAAACAGGCCATCCTATGCCACAAGAGTTGATAGATAAAGTCTTAGTAGCACAGACATTTAATGCAGGATTTTCTGCCGTTGAATTTATCTCATCAGCTTTAGTGGATATGGCTTTTCATCAAGGCGAAACAGTCACTGATCCAACAGTGTTTGAACGCCAAGAATTAGAAAAGCTGCAAATGCCTGATACAATTATTATGCGTCATCGTCCCCCACATTTTATGCACGTGTTTGCGGGAGATGGTTATGCATCTGGTTACTATTCTTATATGTGGTCGGAAGTCCTTGATGCTGATGCTTTTCAAGCTTTTGAAGAAACGGGAGATGTTTTTAATTCAGAGCTTGCTGATAAGTTGAAACGTTTTATTTACTCCGCTGGAGGAAGTCGTGATCCAGAGGAGCTTTATAAAGCTTTCCGGGGACGAATGCCTTTACCAGAGGCAATGATTAACAAACGTGGACTATAAGATATAACGGTATGGTTAACACCATGCCGTTTTCATATTATTCGAAAGGTACAGTTGCGATTTATGCAAATTTTCTCTTCATTATAGCTCTGTAAACAGAGTTTTTTATCTTATTCGCTTTTTGTTTATAGAGGAAAATAGATTTTGTATTTTAAATAGACATTATGGAAAAGAAAAATTATCAGCTCGATCTTTTTGATGCCCATTTGGTGGAAACCATGATTTTTTTATAAAACTTGACTTTCTTTTGCCTAAAAGGTGAGTGTTTTTTTGTGCCATATCATCGAGGCTCATTGGAGGCTGACGCATAATTTTACTCCGCTCTTGATTCTCTGATTCTTGTATAAGTTTTTGAATAACTTGATCGGTTGAGTAAGAATTTTCATGAGAAAAGGCATAAAAATTTGAAATATTTTTCAATGGTTTTTCTAAATAAGAGGCAAGTTTTTTCTTTCCTTCAGGGGTGAAATGCATGCCATTATTGGTGCGTAATTTGGTTATTTTTCCATTAATATCATAGCCTGAAAAAGAAAAATTTCCTGTCTCATCACTAAAGCCGCTCCAGATATCGAGAAAATACCCTCCTGCTGTTTCTGTTTCTTGTTTATAGAGCGCATTAAAAATTTTCATTTTTTGTGTCAAAAGATCATTTCCAAAAGAAGGCTGACCTATCCATATCCATGATTTTCCAGAGGCATGAAGACTTTCAGCAATTTCGATAATTCTTTGTTTGTAGATGCGCATCCATTCTGACTGATTTGTGTTAATCATGTTATGAGAGTTTGTGATGGGTTGATTATCATTTGCACCGATCATCATGATAATAACATCGGGATTATTTTGATTAATGAGTTTAGAAATATTGCCTTGCCAAGAATAATAATCCGTTCGAACTAAGCCGGAAGCTGGTACTGTGTTGTTCATGATAACGATATCGCTATTATTTATAAAAGACTTCTTAAGTGCATCGGCAACAGCAGAAGCTGCAAAATCCCCTATGACAAGAATGCGCTTTGCATTCTCATTTTTTAGCTTTTGTATGTTTTTTTGTGTTACGATCTTTTTTTGCGGCTTGTCTATTTTTTGTTCTATAATTTGCGGTGGCTGCTGTGTCTGTTTGTTTTGTTGTGACAACCATTTGAAGAAGTTCGTTGCTTTACTTGGGGATGGCTGTAAGATCCCCACAATAGAAAGTGAAAACAGCAATAATGTCAAGTATATCAGGCGAAAAGAAGACAAAAATTTAGTCTCCCTTATTGTTTGCGAAGGAGAAAAAGCACTTGAGATGATGGATATCCATTTGCTTTTAGACCGTGACGCAGTTGAAAAGCTTTAATTGCTTTGCGAGAAGCTGTTCCGATTTTTCCATCAACATTCCCTTTATAATAGCCCAGTGCACTTAAGCGAGATTGTAGTTCTTTACATTCCTGGAAAGTAAGAGGTTGAAAAGGTCTTTGCCAATCATTTACCAATCTAGGATGTCCAGCAATGCGATCAGCAAGAAGGCCAACAGCAAACGCATAACGATCTGCATTATTATAATGTTTCAGAACAAAGAAATTTTTTGTGACTAAAAATATAGGTCCTTTTGCTCCATCTGGATATTTTAATATTGCTTGTTCAGCTGATGTAGGAAGAGGGTGCCCATTTGCGTGTTTTACACCTAATTTTTTCCATTGTTCAAAGGAATACCAGCCTTCAGGAAGGGTTTTCCCCTGCGGCACTTTTACCTCTACTCCCCAAATAAGATTAGGTTGCCAGCCATTTTTGTGGAGAAGGTTAGCAGCAGTAGCCAGAGCATCTGGAACAGAGTTCCAGATATCACGCCGTCCATCTTGGTCCATATCAACTGCATAGGCGAGATAACTGCTTGGAATAAATTGTGTATGCCCCAATGCACCGGCCCAAGATCCAGTGAGTTGAGAGCGTTTAATTTCGCCACTTTGTAGAATTTTCATAGCAGCAATCAGCTGTGTATATGCATATTTTGCACGTTTTTTATCAGCATAGGCTAAAGTTGCAAGAGAGCGAATGGTATCACGCATTACACTTTTATTAGCTAAAACCTTCCCATAGTTGCTTTCCATTGACCAAATAGCAAGCAGAATATTGCGATCAACACCAAAACGTTTTTCAATTTGAAGAAGCCATTTGTTCCATTTTTGAGTTTGGCGTCGTCCTTCCTCAATTGCAATATCATGGACACGATTATCGAAATAGTTCCATGAAGGAGCAACAAATTCCGGTTGGTATGCGGCGCTTTTTAGAACTTCTGGATCAATGGCATTAACACCTTTAAACGCCATATGAAACGTAGAGGGGGTAATATTGTGAGCAATAGCTATTTTTTTAAATTCTTTAATCCAGTGTTTAAATCCGCTATCAGCATATGAAAGGGGTGCAAAAAACATTAAAAAAGCAGAAAAAATAACGGCAGAGCCAGTGAGAAGAGTTCTCCAAGCTATTGACTTCTCTAAAAAAGAGAAAGTCTTCAATTCTGTTTTTTGCATTTTGAAATCCCCATTAATATTCAATTCATTAGATGTGCAATAACTTTATTTTGTATTTAGTTTAATCGATAATATGATCAAGAAGAGGAAAAAACTGAAATAAATAATACGTTTTAATCCCTTCAATAAATTCTCAGACTCTTTTTACATTTTTATTGCTCATTATAATGATAATCAAAACAATAAGATATCTTTTTTACCATTTCGTAAAAACATATGATAAATAAAACAAAAAAGTTATATGAATTCATTGAGGAGGGTGAGTGTGCGTAAAATCCGGAAAGCAGTATTCCCAGTAGCAGGTCTTGGTACGCGTTTTCTTCCTGCGACAAAAACGATTCCTAAAGAAATGCTAACAGTTGTTGATAAACCTGTTATTCAATATGTTATGGATGAGGCGAGGGAAGCTGGTATTGAGCATTTTATTTTTGTAACTGGACGTAACAAAGCCGTTATTGAGGATTATTTTGATGAGCAAGTTGAATTATATACGACACTTGCTGAATGTGGAAAGAAAGAAGATCTTGCACATTTATACCGTTTACAGCCATTACCAGGGTCAACTTCTTTCACTCGGCAACAACAACCTTTGGGATTAGGGCATGCTCTTTGGTGTGCACGTGAATTAGTTGCAGGGGAACCTTTTGCTTTGTTATTACCGGATATGTTGATACAAGCGAAAAAGGGCTGTCTTTCTGAAATGATGAGCCTTTATGAAAAGGTGGGTGGGGGAAATATTATAGCAGTTCAGGAATGCGATCCTAGAGAAACACATAAATATGGTATTGTTGGGAAAGGCAAACAGATTGCAAATGGTTTTGAAATCACAAAAATGGTAGAGAAACCAGCACAAGGTACGGCACCATCAAATTTGTACATCAATGGACGTTATATTTTGCAGCCAGAAATTTTTAATATTCTTTCCACTCAAGAACGGGGAACAGGAAATGAAATTCAATTAACAGATGCTATGATACGGCTTTCAAATGAGCAAGATTTTTGGGGTTTGCAAGTAAAAGGGCGCACTTTTGATTGCGGTTCTAAAGCTGGTTTTATTGAAGCCAACGTTGCATTTTCTTTGGCACGCGCTGATATGCACAGCCACGTTTCTGCTTCATTGAAAAATTTACTAGAAACCATTAATGTCGAAAAGTGATATAGATCTCTCACTTAATTTTATTGGTCGAATTTGATTATGACAATATCGTCTCCTCATATGGCTTTGCAAGGTGCAGTAGCATCAGCGCTTAAAACACTTGCTAGTGAAAAGCAGGGGCTTGAAGCTCTTGAAAAAGCTCTTCTGGAAAGTCTTTCTTCTTCTTTTGAAGCGGCTGTTCAAACTATTAGAAATGCTCGTGGACATGTGGTTATTACTGGTCTTGGAAAAAGTGGTCATATAGGGACAAAAATTGCAGCAACCTTAGCCTCAACTGGAACACCTGCCTTTTTTGTTCACGCTGCAGAAGCCAATCATGGTGATCTTGGTATGATTGGCTCTGATGACGTTATTCTTGCTTTATCATGGTCTGGTGAAACTCAAGAGTTAAGTGGTATTATAAGTTATGCGGCGCGTTTTCGTATCCCCCTTATTGCGATGACATCAAGTAAGCACTCTGTGTTAGGACGACAAGCTGATATTGTACTATTATTACCAAAGATAGAAGAGGCTTGCCCCCATGGTTTAGCCCCTACAACTTCAACAATTATGCAATTGGCAATGGGAGATGCATTAGCGGTTTCTCTTTTAGAAATGCGTGGTTTTACCGCAACGGATTTCAAAATATATCATCCTGGTGGTTCTCTTGGTGCAAGCCTTAAATACGTGTGTGATATTATGCATGAGGGTGATAATATTCCTTTGGTTATGCAGGGAACAGCTATGACTGAAGCGATGAATGTTTTGGTGGAAAAACATTTTGGTTGTGTTGGTGTTGTGAATCAAGAAGGTGAACTAATCGGAATTGTAACTGATGGCGATCTTGCACGTAACATTCATTTTAATTTATCAAAATTTAATGTTGACGAGGTGATGACCAAAGCTCCTAAAGTTGTAAAGCCAAATACACTTGTTGGTGCAGCAACAGCTTTTATTAATGATCATCAGATTGGTGCATTTTTTGTGGTTGAAGATAAAAAACCGATAGGAATTGTTCATTTTCATGATCTTTTGCGCATTGGCGCTGCTTAGATTAAAGTTCCCTATCAAATAAAATGTTATTTTAGGTTGAAATAGATTGAATGATACAAAGTTACAATTTTATTGTGAGGTGGCTTTACTGATATTTTGTGGAAGAAAATGATTATTTTACGCATTTCATAATATTTAGAAAATTTTCAGGGTAAAGATTATACCAGCCTCTTTGCGTATTTTAGAGAGGATTTTCTATCAGGAGGAGAAAGGATATCGCCTCCTGCTTAATGTGTGTGCTCCCTCTGTTCTTAAGAGAGGTTTCCCTTGTACTTTGTTTAAGATTTCCGCTTAAGGAAAAACTGTGCTCCTGTATGTGAGGTGCAGAGAAGTTGTGTGGCGTCATATGACATTGTACAATTGACTCTAGAAATTGTTCCACGGAGAATAGAGCGTATTTCAATTTCTATATTTTGGGCATTGAGATAATTATATGCTCCTTCTGATAGTTTTTCTTCTGTATCTGCTGCATGCGTTTCAAAAACACCATTGTGGAAAGAAGAAATAATACCATTCTCATCAACCCATTTTCCATCAATTCCAGTTGGCATATTTGAGTTATAATATCGCGAAAAGTTACAGGCACTTAACAGCAAGGCGGTAATTGTAAGACATAAAATATGATAGGTATGTTTCATTTATTGCACTCTATTTAGATTATTTTGCTCTCTAGTTTCTATAACATTATTAAATTACCCCATGAGTCAATATGAAAAATTTGATAAAAATCAATGAAAAAGCAAAAAAATGGAAAAAAATGCCTTAATGTTGTATTTAATTGACAGCTTGATGAATTTCGTAAGTGAAACACAAGAGGTAAAATATTTCTTATGGTTTACAACAATTTTTATATTAAGCTGCTAAGTAGTCTCAAAGGAGATTATTGACATTATGGTTGGTCCCATTCTTGTTGCGAGTGAAGATTATGGAAGACGTATAGAACTTTCTTCTATGCTGCGAGGTTTTGGTTATCGTGTCATTGAAGCAGAAAATGGTCTCCGTACGATTGATCTTTTACACAGGCGTAAAAACATTGTGCTTGCACTCCTTGATGTCGTTATGAGTGATTTGAGTGTGAGCGATTTGATTAAAATGATTAGAGTTGCTGGTGTTTCTGTTCCTATTGTCGTTATAGCACAACAAGAGAATCAGCATTTACTCCAGAAAGCTTTAACAGCTGGAGCTATTGATTATTGGATCCATCCAGTAACATTATTACGTGTAAGAGTTACTTTGGATATCCTTGCTCTTATTTCTGCCTTGGAGCATGAGGTTCGAGATATTCGGCGAAAAAAAGAGAATCATTTACGGTTTTCTGATCTTTGCGTAAAAAGTAGAGCTATGCAGATAGTATTAGAACAATCGAGACAAGCAGCAACTTCTTTACAGAATCTTTTGATAGAGGGAGAAGCTGGAACAGGACGTGAGACATTAGCTCGGATTATTCATCATGAGGGATTATTTTCGGAGGGTGTTTTTGTTCGCTTTCAATGTTCAGCCATCGTTGATCCAGAAGAAGAAAATCAGCAGTGGTTTAAAGAATTCCTACCATTGGTTTCTTCTCTTGAAAAAGGGACACTTTGCCTTTGTGATATTGATCGACTTGAGCCCATACAGCAAAAACGGTTTGCTCATTACCTTAAAGAAAGGGAAAGGGATACAAAAGGAGATTTTTTTCCTTTTCGGATCATCGCTATTTCAACATCGCGTTTAAAGGACTTGGTTAATGAGAACTTTTTTTTGCATAGTTTGTTTGAACAATTTTCTCACTTGTCTATTAGCGTTCCTGCTTTACGAGAATTAAGGGATGATTTTCCAGAGATCACACAACGTTTGATTGATCGCATTATCACAGAAACAGGGCGATCACATGTCCATGGTTTAGCAGGCTCTGCTCTTTCCTTGCTTATGCAGTATGATTGGCCTGGCAATAGAAATGAGCTTGAAACCTTTTTATTTCGTGCGATTTTACTCAGTGAAGGACCGTTATTAACTGTTCGAGATTTTCCGCAATTAATGGGAAATTCATTAATGAATGTTCCCAATATCATTGAGGGTAATATGCAAGAAGATAATGAGCAAGAATCGATAAAATTTTTGAATACTGATGGGCATGTACGTACTTTTGCAGAAATGGAGCATGATATTATAGAGAAAGCGATTAAACATTATAAAGGACATATGAGTGAGATTGCGCGTCGCCTTCATATTGGTCGCTCTACACTTTATAGAAAAATGGAAGAATTGAGAGCAATAAGAAATCAAGAACGAAAGTAAATTCATAACAAATTTCTCTTCATGACAAGCAAGCGTTTCAAAAAATAGAGTGAATTTTGATAAAGTCCGTGGGGGAAAGCTGAAGAAAACAATCATTTATTGTAAAATTTATCTATAGTGGATGATTTTGTTGATTTAAATCAAATATAAATTTTATGTGACTATTTTAATCGTTTGTTTCAATTTATACAATTTTAGTTAAGTTTACATTTATTAAAACAGAGAAGCATTTTTAAAAACTTTTAAATACTACCGCTAAAATTTTTGTATCATCAATATTAAATTTATACTCTCTTAAGCAAGAAGTGGCATTTTATCTGCTATACGATTAAGATAAAGTGATTAGTGTTATCGTTTGCATTACTGATGATGTGATAGTTTAAAATAGAAAGTTTGCCCTCTTTGACTCTTTTACAGATTGTTATTGGTTTTGTCCTCTTTTTTTTTATTGCATCTATGTTGGCAATCTACACCTATGGGCGTTTTGTGAAAAATGCTAGGGGAAAATGTTCTTATGCGTTACCTCTTCAGAAAGATGAAACTAAGCTTGATCGTATCGTCAGTCAATTAGCTGAGAAAGAAAATGGATTGGGGATTGATAAAGATGCCCTTTCCCTCATTATCAGCAATTTGGATGCGTTTTGTGTTCGGGCAATAGGAGCTGCAGAGGCTGGGCGTAGCCTTGATCTGATGTATTATATTTGGGATGATGATTTAACGGGGCGCCTATTATTAAGTGAAATAGTTGAGGCAGCTGATCGAGGGGTTCGGGTACGGCTTCTTTTGGATGATATTAATGCTCAGGCACGTGATCCAGCTTATATTGCGCTAGATAAACATCCTCACATTGAGGTGAGAATGTTTAATCCAGGGCGATCGCGTAAAGGTGGTTTACGCCGTGGTTTAGAAATTATATTACGGGCAATTACTGTAACACGTAGAATGCATAATAAAGCTTTTATTGTTGATGGCAGGGTCGCTTTTGTAGGAGGACGTAATCTTGCAGATTCTTATTTTGATGCTGGTAAAGAATCCCATTTTCGAGATTTAGATTTGATGTTAATCGGTCCTTCTGTTAAAAAGGTAGAAAGTATCTTTGATGATTTTTGGAATAGTGCTGTTGTTTTGCCAATTCATACTTTGGTTGTTCCTAAAAGCGCAAGTGATCTTAGCTATTGGAAAGATAAATTACGAAAGTTTCGTGATTCCAAAGTTGCAAAAGTTTATTTAGATTATGTCAAAGAGCACATTAACTTTAATTGTTTTATCCAAACAGGAAAGCGGTTATTTTTAGCAGACAAAGTTGTTGTTCTTTCTGACCCTCCAGAAAAAGCATTGCGTAAAAAAGCAAGTAATTGGCTTATGAAGGCACTTTCAAAGGTTATTGGAAATGCCCAAAAAACGGTCCAGATTACGTCACCTTATTTTGTTCCTGGTAAGGTTGGCACGCAGAATTTTAGTAATTTGGTTTCAAAGGGTGTTGATGTCAAAATTCTGACAAATTCTTTAGCAGCTACTGATGTAGCATTAGTGCATGGTGGTTATGTACCTTATCGTAAGGCATTGTTGAAAAGTGGTGTTAATCTTTATGAATTAAAAGTGGAAGGCAATACTCATGGGTTACGATTGTTTCGATCGAGTAAGGCAAGTCTACATGCCAAAGCTTTTTTAATTGATCGTAAAACAGCTTTTATTGGATCTTTAAATTTTGATCCAAGATCAGCATCATTAAATACAGAAATGGGCATTCTTTTTGAATGTGCTCCCATTACAGCAAGATTAGATTTGTTGTTTTCTGAAGAAACCACAGGGGAAATGAGCTATCATCTGCGTCTTGGTGATAATAATCGTATTTATTGGGATTTTATTGAAAATGAAAAAAAATATAGCATTGACTATGAGCCAGAAAGCAATTTTTGGCGTCGCGCATTTGCAAAAATAATAAGTTGGTTACCTATTGAATCACAATTGTAAATTTTTATAAACCACACTTAAAAAAATATTTATTTTTCTTTTCATTTTGTTTGTAGCATGGCATAATTTTTTGCCAATCTACCATGTATGAGAACCGCAGTTGTATTTTAAAGCTTCTTGCGGTGTTTTATTATAAAAGGAATTTTGATATGGCAAAGATTGTTGAAACGGGGACAGGTGCATTGGCACTGACTTTTGATGATGTACTTTTACAACCCGGTCATTCTCTTGTTATGCCTAGTCAAGTGGATCTCAGTACGCGCATTGCAGCGGATATTAAGCTCAATTTGCCATTGCTTTCTGCGGCAATGGATACGGTAACAGAATCGCGTTTGGCAATTGCTATGGCTCAAGCTGGTGGTCTTGGGGTTATTCATCGTAATATGTCTCCTGCAGAGCAGGCAGAAGAAGTTCGCCAAGTAAAAAAGTTTGAATCTGGTATGGTTGTTAATCCAGTCACCATTGGACCAGATGCAACACTTGAAGAAGCAAAATCTTTGATGCGCTCTCATGGTATTTCCGGTATTCCGGTTGTTGAAAATGGTGCTAAAGGTGAAACTGCTGGACGGCTTGTTGGCATTTTGACAAATAGGGATGTGCGTTTTGCATCGGATCCTAAACAAAAAATTTATGAATTAATGACGCATGAAAATTTAATCACAGTGCGTGAAAATGTTCAACTCAATGAAGCGAAGTATCTTTTACATCATCATCGTATTGAAAAATTATTAGTTGTGGATGAACAGAATCGTTGTGTCGGACTGATAACAGTTAAGGATATTGAAAAAGCAAAATTAAATCCAAACGCTGCCAAAGATTCACAAGGTCGCTTGCGTGTTGCAGCTGCAAGTAGTGTAGGGAACGATGGGTTTGAGCGGGCTGAACGATTAATTGATGCAGGCGTTGATATTCTAGTAATTGATACTGCACATGGACATTCTCAGCGTGTATTAGACACTGTTGAGCGTATTAAAAAAATGACGTTTTCTCCAGCTATTATTGCTGGTAATGTGGCGACTGCTCAAGCAACACAGGCTTTGATTGACAGTGGTGCGGATGCTATAAAAGTTGGGATTGGTCCTGGTTCTATTTGCACAACGCGAATTGTTGCAGGTGTTGGTGTTCCTCAGCTTGCAGCCATTATGAATGCTGCAGAAATTGCTGAAAAAGCGGGCATTCCCGTTATTGCTGATGGGGGGATAAAAGCTTCGGGTGATTTTGCTAAAGCCTTAGCAGGTGGGGCTTGTGCTGCTATGATTGGCTCTCTTTTAGCGGGTACAGAAGAAAGTCCTGGCGAAGTTTATCTTTATCAAGGACGATCCTTTAAAGCTTATCGCGGCATGGGATCTGTTGGTGCTATGGCACGAGGATCGGCAGATCGCTATTTTCAAGATGATGTTCGTGATGAACTTAAGTTGGTTCCTGAGGGTGTGGAGGGGCAGGTGGCTTATAAAGGTCCTATAGCATCAGTTCTACATCAGCTTGCTGGTGGACTTCGTGCTTCGATGGGGTATGTTGGAGCAAAAGATCTCGTAGAGTTTCGTGAAAAAGCAACGTTTGTACGTATTACGAATGCGGGACTCCATGAAAGTCATACGCATGATGTTTCTATCACACGAGAGAGTCCAAATTATCGTGGGCCAGTTTAAAGATACAAGAGCCTAATATCATATTGCATAAATATAAAATTTGCCGAGAACAAGAAAGAGAGACTGCGCTTTTTCTGTTTGTAATTTGGTGTAATAATCCCAAAAAGGAAAGAATTAGAGGTTAAAACTCTAATTCTTTCTGTTAAGACTATATGAAATAAGTTATATAAAATTAGAATTAACTTTTTGTTGTCTTCCGTCCAGTCTTTGACGCACGTTGGCGAGTGTTTGTCTGATCACTTTGAACGGATTTCTTTCCGTTGTTTGAGGGCATTGTATTATGACGGCTTTTAGACGAAGTTGTTTTTCCATTATTATAAGTCATTATTTTCTCCTTTAAAATTGTCTGGCAGTTGCCATTAGAGTAAAAACGGTCATGCCAAATAGTGGTTCCAAGCATTTTCTAAAAAGTTAATTTTTTGTTGAACGTAAGATGAGCTTGTTTAATTTTATGAGAAGATTTTTTCTATTGTTCAGACAATCCTCGTAAACTTTATTTTACGCCAATAAATTAAAGAGTTTGTTTTTTTCGTAATGCATGGCGGAAATAAGTTTTTTATGGATGGCTACGTATCTTTTAGTATAAGAGGTAGAAGGATAAAAAACGAATGGGCAGAAGATGAAAGGAAAAATTTAGATACTCTAAATTGGATCTTATAAAAAAGTATGATCAGATCGTTTTAAGATTGAATGTAAATTTTTTATGGCGTTGAGAAGGTTTCATTGGCAAGAAGGCGATAATATTATTTTTTAGATGATTTAAAATTTTGTTATTTTAATGGGAGAAATGAATGCGATTAGGTGGGCGTTTGCAAGCAGCAATAGATGTTCTCACAGAGATAGAAATGAAGCATCGCCCAGTAGGAGAAGCTTTAAAGGATTGGGGTCTTTCTCATCGCTTTGCTGGAGCAGGTGATCGTGCAGCTATTGGTACAATCGTTTATGATGTTTTAAGACGACGTTATTCTTTACAATGGCGTATGGAGAGTGATGATATCCGAGATATCGTTTTTGGTGCCTTATTAGATTCTGGAAAAATGACGCTGGAGCAAATTGACGGTGAGTTGACAGAAGATCGGTTTGCACCGCAGTTATTAGGGGCTAAACAGCGTAAATCGTGGCAAGGTCAGCAATTAGTGGATGCTCCAGACTATATTCGTGGTGATATTCCGCAATGGTGTCAAGCGCATCTGCGTCCTTTATTTGGTGATAATTGGATCACTGAAGCGGCTGCGTTAGCAACGCGTCCTTCTTTAGACCTACGGGTAAATAACCTAAAGGCAACACCAGAAAAGGTGCTGAAAGAATTAGCAAAAACCAAACTTAAATCTTTTCCATGGTTTGGGCAAGCTTTAAGAATTGCACCGATTGAAAAGTTTAATCGTCATCCCAATGTTCAAGTGGAACCAGCTTTTCAAAAAGGACACTTTGAAATACAGGATTTAGGATCTCAAATTGTTGCTCACCTTGTGGAAGCGCAAGAGAGCATGCAGGTATTAGATTATTGTGCAGGTGCTGGTGGCAAAACATTAGCTTTAGCTTCCGATATGAACAATCGTGGGCAAATTTATGCTTATGATTCCGATAAAGCGCGCTTAGCTCCTATTTTTGATCGTCTTCGACGCGCTGGTGTTCGTAATGTACAAACACGAGCACAAAAAGAAGAATTGAAGCCATTAATAGGCCAGATGGATAGAGTTCTACTAGATGCACCATGTAGTGGGACAGGAACATGGCGTCGTCGTCCAGATGCGAAATGGCGTTTAACATTAGAACAAGTGAAACAACGCCAAACAGAACAGAGGGATATTTTGAATGAAGCGATAGCTTATCTTAAGCCAAATGGGCGCTTAATCTATATTACCTGTTCTCTTTTTACAGATGAAAATGAGGAACAAATTTCCCATTTCCTTCAACAACATTCTCATTTTTCTCCAATAGATATGCCAGCGCTTTGGCAGAAACATTTTAGTTTTTCTCCTGTGCAACCAGTTTTTTCAAATTATGGACTTACTTTGTCGCCAGCCACAACACAAACAGATGGGTTCTTTTTATCTGTGTTGCAAAAAAAACATTGATCCATATTTTTGCACTTTTTATCATAAACTTTACGAGAATAATCTTTTTCGTAAGAAAATAGGCTTGTGAAAAGAGAAAGATTAAATCATAACTCTCATGAGTTTTCTTTTACAATTGTTGATTGGTTTTCTATGAGCATATCACATCCAGACACTGTTCTTATTATTGACTTTGGTTCACAAGTTACACAACTTATTGCACGACGGGTACGAGCAATGGGGGTATATTGTGAAATTGCTCCTTTTCAATTGGCTTTAGAAGCTGTGCGCCGCATAAATCCTAAAGCTATTATTTTATCAGGGAGTCCTTATTCCGTTATTGATGAGGGCTCTCCGCGTGCACCAATGGAAATTTTTGAGGCGGGTGTTCCGATTTTGGGTATTTGCTATGGTGAACAAGTCATGTGTGTTCAGCTTGGAGGAAAGGTTGAAGCTGGACATGAGCGTGAATTTGGGCGTGCTTTTTTGGAAGTTCAAGAAGAGAGTGCCCTTTTTGATGGAGTGTGGGAAAAAGGTTCTCGTTATCAAGTATGGATGAGCCATGGTGACCGTGTGGCAGCTTTACCAGAAGGTTTTCGTGTCATAGGAACCTCAAAAGGAGCTCCCTATGCGGCTATTGCGGATGAAAAAAGACATTTTTATGCGGTACAGTTTCATCCTGAAGTTATCCATACACCGGATGGTACAAAACTTTTGCAAAATTTTGTTCATAAGATCTCTGCTATTAAAGGCAATTGGTCAATGGCTTCTTATCGTGAGCAGGCAATTGCTACGATACGACAAAAAGTTGGGAAAAGTCGTGTGATTTGTGGTCTTTCAGGGGGAGTGGATTCATCTGTTGTAGCGGTACTCCTTCATGAAGCTATAGGAGATCAACTGACATGTATTTTGGTAGACCATGGGCTGATGCGCAAGAATGAAGCTGAAGAAGTTCTCACGCTCTTTCGTGATCATTATAATATAGAGCTTATTCACGTTAATGCTGCTGATGTGTTTCTTAATGCTTTAAAAGGTGAGACAGATCCAGAAAAAAAACGCAAAACAATTGGTCGCCTTTTTATTGAAGTTTTTGAAGAAGAAACGAAAAAAATAGGAGGTGCAGAGTTTTTAGCACAAGGAACACTTTATCCAGATGTTATTGAGAGTGTGTCTGCTATTGGTGAAACGGTAACCATTAAAAGCCATCATAATGTGGGTGGGCTACCAGAACAGATGAAGATGAAACTTGTAGAACCGTTACGTGAGCTCTTTAAGGATGAGGTTCGCTCGCTAGGACGAGAGTTAGGGCTACCGGAGCAGTTTATTGGTCGCCATCCTTTTCCAGGTCCCGGCCTTGCAATTCGGTGTCCAGGTGCTGTAACACGTGAAAAATTAGAAATTTTACGCGAAGCAGATGCTATTTATCTTGAGGAAATCCGTAAGGCCGGTCTTTATGATGAAATTTGGCAAGCTTTTGCTGTTCTTCTTCCAGTTCAAACTGTTGGTGTTATGGGGGATGGTCGCACTTATGAATTTGTTTGTGCTCTTCGCGCCGTCACATCTGTAGATGGAATGACTGCTGATTTTTATCCTTATGATATGGCGTTTTTAAGTAAGACAGCAGCACGTATTATTAACGAAGTTAGAGGGATTAATCGTGTTGTATATGATGTAACCTCAAAGCCTCCTAGTACTATTGAATGGGAATAATTAAAATGAAGGATAAGTCTTTTAAGAATAAAATATGACTGAGGGTTTGATATTCGAAAAGTGTAGAAAAAATCATTTAAAAATGATTGTGTATTTTCATATGATATAAGCTTTTATCTGGCAATCTGTACGTCAATATCGTTTAAAATTGAGAAGTGTGGGATTTTGCATGTCTGAGAAAAAAATTGTTGCACACCGTGGAGGAGCTCATCTTTATCCTGAAAATACCCTTTCGGCATTTAATAATGCTATAGCGTTAGGTGTTGATGAAGTTGAATGCGACGTTCATTTGCTAAAAAGCGGTGAAGTGGTTGTCTTTCACGACTTCCGTCTAGACCAATTGGTTGGAAAAAAGGGGTATATTCACGACATTGATAATGAAACACGCAAACAACTCTGCGTAAAAGGAAGCCAAGAAGCACCTCCCTTATTAGAAGAAGTGCTTGATCTTTTAGCACCAACGAATGTTGCATTGCATCTTGAAATCAAGACATGCGGTGAAGTGGAGCGCGAAACAATATTATCCCAAAAAGCGCTTGCGCTAATAAAAAGCCGAAATTTATCAGAACGGGTTTCTGCTATTAGTTTTGATCCTTTTATCCTTCGTCCTTTTATTGAAGCAGGAATACCATCTGGTCCATGTGTTGATAATTTCGAAGGTGATATGTACCGTCATTTTTCTGAATGGAAGCAATTAGGTTATTCTGATCTAAGTTTAGATGGCTCTATTGTTTCACAGAACTTTATTGAATCAGCTCTTGAGGCTGGTTTTACTGTAGGGGTATGGACAATTAATGGAAAAGCTCGGTTATCATATTGGCTTGATATGCCTGTACATTATATTACGACAGATCAACCTGATCTCGCATTGCAATTGTGTGCACAAAGGTAAAAATACATCAACACAAAAGGAACTATATATCTTCATAAAGTTAGCGTAATGAAAGAAGAAAAATTATCTAATATACGACAATAATACATTGATTTATAATTATAATTAATATTTTATTCATGTGAGTAAGAGACCTTAATACGTAAGATTCTCTTATTTCAAATATTTTTACAATGAATCAATCAAAATCATTCGTTTGCACATTACAAGCAGGGTTGGTGTGTGGATAAAAAATGATTGAGAAAAGAATAAAAATATTCATTTAACGTATTTTAAATGCAAGATTTGTTGAAGCATTAGGATCGCACATGATGATGTCGTTTTGCACTTTTATGAAGTGTAAAAATGATGGCATACAAAAAGTCTTATATACTTTAATGGAGAGGCTTTAGGGCTTATTTTATAGGTGCTATCATGAAATGTAGATGTATTGAAAGATTTTTTAACAGCATGGAAATTGGTTATACAGTGTCATTTTGTTTTGCGTGAGGGGTGTGATCTTGTTACAGGGAAAGAGACTATTAAGCGCTTCAAAATGATTTTCTTAATTTTAAAAAAATTCTATTTGTCTCTTCTTTAAATTCAGTAGCAACATCGTGTTAAAGTTATAAGACAAATAATAAAAGAATAAACAATTCTTTTTAAAAAAGTAAATCCAGATATTAAAATAGTCATTGAAATGATATTTACGATCTATATCTTTTTACCAAGTGACTTTTCTTATTTAAGCCATCTCACTTTTTTCAGATAGTTACAAACGCGTATTTCGTGAATACATAAGAAAGCTTATAAAAGAAAATAAATAAATTTAAACAAATTCATTTGACCTTTAGGTGGTTCCTGTTTAAATGAGAGAATATGTTTCTGAAATAAAACTGTCATAGCATGTTCATGTGTAATACTATAAATTTAGGGGTAGTTTGTATTCCATCACTTCAGAAAGGGTGAAGCATGAGTCGTTTTTATCTTTCCATAGCGGCCACGGTTGCTATCATAATGTCCACAGCGGGGATGACAGAAAGTTTTGCACAGACAAAAATCAGCTTTTGGCATTCTATGAGTGGTGAATTAGGAAAGCAAACTGAAAGTCTCATTAACGATTTTAATGCAAGTCAATCTGAGTATAAAGTTGTTTCTTCATTTCGCGGTGAATATGAAGAGGGATTGATTTCACTCATTGCAGCATTTCGTGGAAAGAAACAGCCAGTACTTGCTCAAATTTATGACGTTGGTACTGGAACTATGATGGCTGCAAAAGGTGCAATCTACCCATTTTATCAACTTATGGCTGATACAAAACAAGAATTTGATCCTACAGATTATTTCCCTGCTATTAGTGGTTATTACTCCGATGAACAGGGACGTATCGTCTCTATGCCATTTAATATTTCAACACCCATCCTTTATTATAACAAAGATATCTTTAAAAAAGCAGGGCTTGATCCAGAACAGCCTCCTAGAACGTGGCAAGATATAGAAAACTTTTCCAAGAAAATTCTTGAGACTAAAGCGGCAACTTGTGGTTTTACAATGGCTTATGCCGCTCAATGGATTGGTATAGAAAATTTTTCAGCGTTGCATAATGTTCCTTTTGGAACGAAGGAAAATGGCTTTAAAGGACTTGATTCAGAACTTACATTTAATGGACCTTTACAAGTGCGTATGTGGACTGACCTGAAAAAGTGGTCTGATCAAGGTATTTTCCGTTATGGTGGTCCAGCAGGTGCATTAGATTCAACACCAATGTTTATGGCACAAAATTGTGCAATTTTTATGCAATCTTCAGGATCACATGCTGGAATTGTTTCTGAAGCTCAGTTTAATGTGGGGGTTGGTATGCTACCGTACTATAAGGATACAGAAGGAGCACCACAAAATTCAGTTATTGGGGGAGCTTCTATTTGGGCGTTTAAGGGCCATACTCCAAAGGAATATGCAGGGGCAGCCGCTTTTCTTAAATTTCTTTCAAAAACAGAAAATCAAGCAAAATGGCATCAGGAAACAGGTTATCTCCCAACCACAAAAGCGACTTATGAATTGAGCAAAAAACAACATTTCTATGAAAAAACGCCAGGTGCGGATATAGCTATCAAACAGATTAATCTTAATCCACCAACAGTTAACTCAAAAGGGATAAGATTTGGTAATTTACCACAAATTCGTGCCATTCTTGATCAAGAGTTGGAAGCTGTTCTTAGTGGTTCAAAAACGCCGAAAGATGGTTTAGATGAGACCGTTGAACGTGGAAATAAACTCTTGCGTGAATTTGAAAGATCTAATCATTAATTTCGTTTTATTGTTAAACATTAAAGACTCAACAAAAACGGTTGAGTCCTTTTTGTTTACTTTTTTAAAGTCTCTACATTTAAAGAGCCCTATGAATGCAAGAAAAACATGCATATTTTAAAAATAGTCTACTTTCTTACGGACTGCTTTTTCCTCAGCTTCTTGTGACTTTTTTGTTTTTCTTTTGGCCTGCTGCTCAAGCAATAAAATCATCTTTTGAGCGTGAAGACCCTTTTGGCTTTACAACAACCTTTATTGGTTTTGAGAATTATCTAACCGTTCTTTCTGATCCTACTTATCGGCAATCGCTTTTTACAACCGCAGTATTTTCCATCTCAGTTACTGTCGCTTCAATGACAATATCACTTCTCTTAGCTGTCTGTGTTGATCGTGTCATCCGTGCAAAAAAGGCTTATACAATGCTTTTGCTCTGGCCCTATGCTGTTGCTCCAGTATTGGCAGGTATATTGTGGCTGTTTATCTTTCATCCCACCATCGGAATTATCCCTTTTTTTCTCGAGAAAATAGGGGTGCTATGGAATTATCGTATTAATGGCACTCAAGCAATGATTCTTATTGTCATTGCGGCTAGTTGGAAACAAATTTCTTACAATTTTCTCTTTTTTCTTACAGGTCTTCAATCTGTTCCGCGTTCTCAAATAGAAGCAGCCGCCATTGATGGTGCTGGTCCCTTTAAACGATTTTGGACAGTGGTTTTCCCGCAAATTTCACCAACGACGTTTTTCCTTCTTATTGTCAATGTCAATTATGTTATGTTTGATACTTTTGGTATTATTGATAATACAACTTCTGGAGGTCCTGCGCGTGCAACGAGCATCCTCGTCTATAAAGTATATGACGATGGCTTTAGAAATCAAATAATCGGTGCATCAGCAGCACAATCAACAATATTGATGTTGATGGTTATTGTCTTAACGTTTATCCAGTTTCGCTGGATTGAGCGCCGTGTACAATATTAGGAAACAAATTATGGTTGAAAATCGCCCTGTTTTGAAATTTCTAACCCATATTATTCTCATTGTTGGTATTATCATTATTTGCTTTCCAGTTTATGTTGCTATCATTGCATCAACTCATAGTTCAGCAGCATTTAACTCAGGAACACTTCCTCTTTTGCCTGGGAAATATGCTCTGGAAAATTATAAAACAATCTTTGGTGATGGCCTTGCACAGCTGGGTTTGCCCAACCTCTGGCCACTCTTAATGAATTCATTCATTATGGCTCTTGGGATTAGCGTTGGAAAAATTATTATTTCACTTTTGTCTGCTTATGCAATTATTTACATGCGCTTTCCCTTCCGAAAAACTGCTTTTGTTCTTATTTTTGTTACATTGATGCTCCCTGTCGAAGTTCGTATTCTTCCAACCTATGAGATTGTTGCAAAATTGGGGATGGTCAACACCTATAGTGGAATGATTATTCCACTTATTGCATCTGCGACCGCTACATTTTTATTTCGCCAGTTTTTTTTGACTGTTCCAGATGAACTCTTAGAGGCGGCACGTGTTGATGGTGCAGGTCCAGTTAAATTTTTTAAGGATATTCTTCTTCCTCTTAGTAAAAGCAATATTGCTGCTTTATTTATCATTATGTTCATTTATGGATGGATACAATATCTCTGGCCTCTTATCATCACAACGGATCAAAATCATCAAACGATCCTTATTATTTTAAAACAGCTTATTGTCGAATCACTTCAACATGATCCTCAATGGAATATACTCATGGCAGTATCGGTTGTTGCCATGGTTCCCCCTGTTCTTGTTGTTATCTTCATGCAGCGGCTTTTTATCAAAGGCCTTATTGAAACGGAGAAGTAATTGTGGCCATAATCCAGTTATCAAATATAAAAAAACAGTATGACAACGGCATTCTGGTCATTGATGATTTAAACTTAACTGTTGCCGATAAAGAACTTCTTGTTCTTGTCGGTCCTTCAGGGTGCGGAAAATCGACCTTATTACGTATTATAGCAGGACTTGAACAAGTTACCTCAGGTGAATTATGCATTGATAACGAATGTATCAATGATCGTGAACCAGCTGATCGTGATATCGCTATGGTTTTTCAAAATTATGCCCTTTATCCCCATATGACAGTTCGTGGAAATTTAGAATATGGTCTTAAAAATCGTAAAACTCCTAAAGAAGAAATTAAAAAACGTATCGCACATGCTGCAAAGCTTTTGGAGATAGAACCATTTCTTGATCGTAAACCACGACAATTATCAGGAGGACAACGTCAGCGTGTTGCAATGGGGCGTGTGATTGTACGTCAACCCCGTGTTTTTCTCTTTGATGAACCTCTTTCAAATCTTGATGCAAAATTACGGGCGCAAATGTGTATTGAAATAAAAACACTACAGCGTTCATTAGGAACAACGAGCCTCTATGTTACCCATGATCAACTAGAAGCTATGACATTAGCTGATAGAATAGTCGTTTTGAATAAAGGAGCTATCGAGCAAATTGGAACACCAATGGAAATTTACGATACTCCAGCAACAACATTTGTTGCTGATTTTATTGGTTCTCCTCCTATGAATTTTCTTGATCGCTATGTCTTAGAACAACATTTAGGGCATTCATTTTCTTATGGTGAAGAAACTGATCTTTTAGCATTCAGACCTGAAATAATCTTATTGGGCGAACATCCAGATAAAGGGCCTGTCTTTCACACAAAAATTGAGCTTATCAAGCTTATTGGAACAGGTTGCCATGTTTTAACGCGTTGGAATGGTATCATCTTTACGATTGAAATAAAAGAACGCTTGACACACGACTATGGTCAAAAACTAAGTTTCACTGTTGCTCATCAGAATTTTCATACTTTTAATAAAAACACAGGAAAGCGCACAAATAATAAGTAAGCATTAATTGATGTGATACGACTCTCTTTTATGCTGCGTCATGATAATGGTGTGTTTTGACTTGCTCAATTACATTTACAAACTCAGGTTGTAACCGATGGGATTAAAAACAAAATTTTAACAGTTTTGGTAATGATCTATTGTCCCATAGCGCTGAGAATGTCAAAACATTTATATGAAGAAATTTTGCATTTTCACGGTCTGTAAGAAGAATATAATTTTCAAACATCATTTTCATTATAAAAAAATATCAATATAGAATAAATCTTTATTAACCATATTTTTACTCATTTATAATTTTGTTATAAAAAACAACATATTATCATATGTTTCTTGATGTAATAATTTATGTGTATTATAAAAGTAAATGAGAGAAATAGAGAGAAAAAATGAGTCACAGATAAGGGAGGATGCGCCCCATATCTGAGCTTTGATCCCTAACATAAGAAGTCTATTTGATGCACAAAATACGATGCTGTTCTAAATAATCTCTACGAGAATAGGCGCATTCTATTTTACCGCTGGCCATATGATCTAAAATAGTTTCAGAGCTCCTATAAGAAGCATTTGTTTTTTTTACCAATCACATAAATTAGAGAGAAACCTATGCGCGCATGCTGCAAGTTTATTTTTTCTCATGTAAATCACTATGCAATTCTCAACAAGGGTATCTGATAAGTTGCAAAAAATCACTGAGAGATAGAAGGCGTGCTTGTTTTAGAATTTTCATTACTTTTAGCGATAAAAGCAGATGAAACACATCTGTAACATCTCATCGATCTTTTCTATATTCTTGAGTTAAAAATTGCCTATAGATCATCCTCAAACAGATCTTTATGAATATAACATAAAGGATCGATGCGAATACCTATAAGAATCAGCAGAGACAAAGACAGTTATGTTATTGTTTTACAAAGCATTGTATAAAATCTGGTATATTTTTTCAATATATTGCCAGTTTATTAATGGTTTTATGATATTACTTTCTTATAAAGCGCGTGCTTTTTGTTGCTTATAAATCAACCTAAACTTTATACAGCAGTATGTTTGAGACAAATATGAAGACGGTTCAGTGCTGTATTCAGTTTTGTATGCCAAAGTAGAATAAGCTTATCTGCTTGTGTAATTTCTAAAATGAGGAGACAGCTTAATTTAGGGAGAATATGAAAGCATCAAATAAAAAATAGATTCTGTCTTTAGCATCATCTTTTAATTTAGTATTGCAATTTTCAAAAACATCTGAGCCAGTGTCTCTTACATAATGGCGATTAAGTATTGCCGAACACATTTTTTTACGTAATAGAATTGCATCTCTCATACAAAACAGAATACCTAAACAGAAGGCTATTGGGTTGCCAATTTACGCACTTTTTTAAAAAAATATCTTGCAAGGTTGTTCCAACTATTTTTTCACGCAGTCGTTTATAAGTAGTATAACATAAAATCCATTGTGTATCGCCATCTTTATGCTTATAAAAATGCAAGCTGGGGCCATCATCATACTCTCTTTCAGTCTCCAACATTGCAACAATTATTGTGTTGAGACTCTTCATAAGAGGCATTTTTTCTTCAAGTGGTTTTTATTCATACACTAATTCTACTTGCATGTTATAAATGAAGTTGGATAGATAAAAATACTTTAAGAAAGAGACACCAAATTCTTCTTATGAATCGTTTCAAGTGTCGAGAGTTATTGTAAAAGAAGCATTGAAAAATAGAATGCTACTGCTGACAGTTTGGGCACCATGAGGCAATAAATCCACTTACTTTATCTATCTTAGAATCTATAGAGTATAAATTTCTCTGTAAAAGTAACTTTATTTCATATCAATGTTATCAATTATAGCTGTTGGGGTATCATTAGTAACATAATCATAGACTTACGATTTTATGAACTCTTTTTTATCTCTTTTATAGAAGATCTTAATGTTTTGTGATAGCGTCAATGATGGTATTTACATTATGTTCCATCATATCGAGATAAGTTGCTGCAGGGCCATTTTTGTTTGACAATGCATCAGAATAAAGTGTTCCACCAATTGTTAAACCTGTTTCTTTTGCAATCTGTTTTATGAGACGGGGATTAGAGATATTTTCAACGAATAGGGCAGTTGCTTTATTCGCTTTAATTTGTTTTATAAGTTTAGCAACATCGGCTGCGGTTGCTTCAGTTTCTGTTGAAGCACTTTGAGGGGCAAGGATAGTAAAACCATATTCCTTGGCAAAATAGCCAAAGGCATCATGAGATGTGATAATGATACGTTTATCTTTAGGAATGGTAGCAATTTTTGTTTTCAGGGTATCTTGTGCTATTTTAAGTTTTTGGATGTAGGTTTCGGCATTTTTTTTGTAGCTGGTACAGGATTGTGGATCGATTTTACAAAAAGCAGCAGCGATATTCTTCACATAGATTTTGACATTGGGAATTGTTTGCCAAGCGTGTGGATCAATAACGCTGTGGTGGTGATGGGCATTATGTTCTTGATTTTTCATTTTGAGGGAGGGAATGTTAGCGCTAACTTCGACAAGAAGTGCTTTTGTACCACTTGCTGTAATGAGGCGATCAATAAATCCGTCTAAATGAAGCCCGTTGATGAAAATAATTTGAGCATTTCTAAGAGCCTGAGCATCATGGGGGGTAGGTTCATAAGTGTGAGTATTCGCATTGGGACCTACAAAAGTGGTCATAGAGATATGGTTGTCTCCTACATTTTTTACGAGATCTGCAAGAATAGAAAAGCTCGCAACAACTTTGATTTTATTGTGTGCAGAAGCAGAAAATGGAGAAAGGGCAAGCAATAAAGCTCCAAGAAGAACAAATTTTTGAGCAAACTTAGGCACATTTTTTTCCTTAAAGTGAGGAGGTATAAAAGAGGTGGGGAAACCATGTTACAATAAAGCCACGTGGACTTATCAAACAGGAAACAAGATAAATAAATCCTGCGGCAATGATGATAGCAGGGCCGGAGGGAAGTGAAAGATGAAAAGAAAGCAGGAGACCACATACGCTAGAAATGATTCCAAAAAGAGTGGAAAGCGCGCAAATAGGGCCTAGCCGTGAAAACCAAAAACGGGCTGTAATGGCTGGAATCATCATAATACCAACGGAAAGTAATGTTCCTAGTGATTGAAAGCCTCCAACCAGATTCAGCACCACAAGTCCAAGCAATGAAATATGAATATATTTACTCAATGGAGAGAGTGATTTAAAAAAGAGGGGGTCAAAGCTTTCTAAAACGAGTGCACGCCAAAAAATACAAAGGCTGCAGAGTGTAATCAGCATTATAGTAGTGATTAACCAAAGGGCTTGTGCATCAAGTGCAAGAACCGATCCGAATAAGAGATGAAGCAGCTCAATTGTTGAGTCTTTCAGTGAGATAATAATAACACCTGCCGCGAGTGCAATAAGATAAAAGACGGTCATGGATGCATCTTCTTTCTGAAAGCTGTTTCGTGAAATCAAAATGGTTGCTAAAGCAACAATAAGACCAGCGAAGATACCACCAAGTGTCATAGATATGAGGGAAAAACCACAAATCAGAAAAGCAATTGCAACACCAGGAAGAATGGCATGAGAGATAGCATCTCCTGTCAAGCTCATTCCACGGAGCATCAAAAACACACCAACAGGACAAGCGCTAATAGACAGAAAAATAGAACCGATAAGGGCGTTTTGCATAAATTGGAAATCAACAAAGGGGGCAAGAAAAAATGCATACACGTCTTATAACCTAAGAAAGAGAGGATCATTGATGAGAAGATTTTGTTTTTGTGCGCTAATAGGTAAAGAATTGGATGTGAGAGGTGGCATAACGTGATGAAGGGTGTTGTTTAAAAACTGTGTTGTTTCTCCATAAAAGGCGTTTTGTTGATCAATTTGAATCATTTGGGGGAAAAATTCTTGCACGATGAGAGGGTTATGGAGTGCGGTGAGAATTGTGCGTCCTTGCTGTTGCCAGTATGTGATCAGAGCAAGAAGGTCTTTTTGGGTATTATGATCTACACCATTGAAAGGTTCATCAAGTAAAATAATATTGGCATCTTGTACAATGATACGTGCAAAAAGAGCGCGTTGTAATTGCCCGCCTGATAATGTTTCAAGCGAACGGGGTGCGAGTTCTGTAAGCCCAACCATTTTAAGAGCATTTTGAATCTTAGAATCATAAGGGCGCTGATTCTTCCATAATCCACAAAAAGACCACAGTCCTGTTTTTACAAGCGTTTTCACATCAATTGGAAATGTTTGATCTATATTACATTGCTGAGCAAGATAAGCAATGCGGCTTTTTTTTGGTTTTGTAATTTTTCCTTTAAGAGGTTTAATCAATCCGGCGATGGCTTTTAGCAGTGTCGATTTTCCAGCGCCATTATCACCTGTTATTGCAACCAATGAACCAGCTTTTAACTTTGCTGAAAAGTTCTTTATTGCTATTCTATTCCTATAGCCTAATGTTGTTTTATTGAAGTGCAGATCCATATTTTTTACCATCGTTGCTTATTATTTTGGAAACTATGTAATAATATAACGTTTGTCAACAAAATGTTATATTATTACATAGTTTTGAGTACTGAAAATTTTAGTGGGAAGATCGTGGAAAATTAAAAATAATAATTGAATTCACCTTGACGAAAGAGAGAGAGTATATACTATATATAGTATCAAAATGATTGGTGATTCTAAATAAGCACAAGAGAGGGTGTTAGTGTGTTTCGTTTGGTATCTAAGTTATTTCCATTATTGTAAAGAGTTTATTGGCCAAAGGTATAGCAGTATTTTTACTGAAGGGTCTCTTTTGGAAGGATTTCCTTTCGTTTTTGTAATTGATTTTTGCCGTAAAAGAGCAAACAGAGCTCTTGAAAAACGGTAGTTTAGAACATTAGTTTTTTAGACAGCAGGAGGGAATTGTAATGCAAGCAAAAGATTGTTTTATAACTAGGGGGCTTTGCCATTTAAGTTGTAGAATAATCGCTTATTCTCATCATAGTTTTTGAAGTTATTTGATGAGGAATTCTGTTATGTTCAGGAAGCTGTGTATTATTTGAAAATAACCACATGTTTTGCGTACAATTTCTATTTTTTGTTATTCTTGAGTACCTATAAAATTATTAGATTGACCTTTCAGGGTTGATTGTTTGGAATTGTGAAAGTTGAAGAAAATGTCGATCACTATTTATAGCAAACCATCTTGTGTCCAATGTGATGCTACACGCCGCGCTTTTGATGCAAAAGGCATTCATTATCGTGTTGTTGATATTTCCTGTGATGAACAAGCATACAGTTTTGTTCAATCTCTGGGGTATCGTCAGGTTCCTGTCGTTGTTTGTGGTGAAAATCATTGGTCTGGTTTTAGACCAGATATGATTAGTGGTCTTTGTGCTTAATGGGGCTTATTGTTTATTATTCGAGTGCAACGGGTAATACAGAACATTTTGTCTCGCAGCTTGGGCAAAGACTCTTCAAAATTGATAAAAGAAAGCCTTCTGCATTGGTTGGTGAACCTTATGTATTGGTTGTTCCTACATATGCAGATGGTGAAGGAAGAGGGGCCGTGCCGAAAGCCGTTGTCCAGTTTCTTAATGAAGCTGAGAACCGAAAATTAATTTGTGGTGTTATTGGCGGTGGGAATCGTAATTTTGGTCGCTATTATAATCTAGCAAGTAAAATTATTGCTGAAAAATGTTGTGTACCTTGCCTTTATCGTTTTGAGCTGCGTGGAACTGATGAAGACGTTATTTATGTAAAAAAGGGATTGGAAAGATTTTGGAAACAATTGGTATAGGACAATCGCAGAAATCGGATCAGATTACTGATTATCATGCGTTGAATGCAATGCTTAATCTTTATGATGAAAATGGTCATATTCAATTTGATATGGATCGGCTTGCTGCGCGGCAATATTTTCTTCAGCATGTTAATCAAAATACAGTTTTTTTTCATAACCTGAAGGAAAAAATAGATTACTTAATAGAGGAAGGTTATTATGAAAAAGCTTTATTTGAGCTTTATGATTTTTCTTTTATTAAAAAGCTTTTTAAACGTGCTTATGCATTTAAATTTCGTTTTCCTACCTTTTTAGGCGCATTTAAGTATTATACCAGCTATACACTGAAGACTTTTGATGGGAAACGTTATCTTGAACGTTATGAAGATCGCGTTTGTCTTGTAGCTTTATATTTGGCACAAGGGAATAAAGCTCTTGCTGAAAGTTTTGTGGATGAAATTATTACAGGACGTTTTCAACCGGCAACACCAACATTTTTAAATGCTGGGAAAAAACAACGAGGTGAATTGGTTTCGTGTTTTTTGCTACGTGTTGAAGATAATATGGAATCGATAGGTCGTTCGGTTAATTCGGCTTTGCAGCTTTCAAAACGTGGTGGAGGTGTGGCGCTTTGTTTAACGAATTTGCGGGAAGCAGGGGCGCCAATTAAGCAAATAGAAAATCAGTCCTCAGGTGTTTTACCGGTGATGAAACTCTTGGAAGATTCTTTTTCTTACGCCAATCAGCTTGGGGCACGACAGGGGGCGGGAGCTGTTTATTTGCATGCTCATCATTTAGATATTATGAAGTTTTTGGATACAAAGCGTGAAAATGCTGATGAAAAAGTTAGAATTAAAACGCTTTCGCTTGGTGTCGTTATTCCTGATATTACTTTTGAGCTTGCACGGAATAATGAGGATATGTATCTCTTCTCATCGTATGACATCGAGCGTGTGACAGGTAAGCCCTTTAGCGATATTTCTTTAACGGAGCATTATCGTTCTTTTGTTGATAATGCAAAGATTCGTAAAAAGAAAATAAGTGCACGCGTTTTTTTCCAGACATTAGCGGAAATTCAATTTGAGTCGGGTTATCCCTATATTTTATTTGAGGATACTGCTAATCGATCGAATCCGATAGCTGGGCGCATAAGTATGAGCAATTTATGTTCAGAAATTTTGCAGGTGAGTGAGGCGAGTGAACTGGAGACAGATTTAACTTATCGCACGATTGGAAGTGATATATCCTGTAATCTTGGATCCATGAATATTGCCAAAGCAATGGAAAGTCCTGATTTTGGACAGACCGTGGAATCTGCTGTTCGCGCTCTGACTGCTGTTTCGGATATGAGCAATATTGATTGTGTGCCTTCCATTGCGAAAGGCAATGCTGAAAGTCATGCGATTGGTTTGGGACAAATGAATTTGCATGGGTTTCTAGCGCGTGAGCAGATCTATTATGGGTCTCCAGAAGCGATTGATTTTACCAATATCTATTTTTATATTGTGACATATCACGCCATACGTGCTTCCAATTTAATTGCGCACGAACGTCAAGAAATGTTTGCAGGGTTTGAAAAATCAGCTTATGCAGATGGACGTTTTTTCGAGAAATATATTGAAAAAGAATGGAAACCGCAATTTGCGCTTGTGCAAGAGCTTTTTGCACGGAATAATATTGTTATTCCAGATCAAAAGGATTGGCAGGAACTCAAAAAATTAGTTATTGAGTACGGGCTTTATAATCGCAATCTACAGGCAGTTCCTCCCACGGGATCTATTTCCTATATTAATCATGCCACTTCCTCCATTCATCCAATTGCTTCAAAAATCGAAATTCGCAAAGAGGGAAAAATTGGGCGCGTTTATTATCCTGCTCCTTATATGGATAATACGAATTTGAATTTTTACCAAGATGCTTATGAGATTGGCCCTGAAAAAATTATAGATACCTATGCTGCGGCAACACAGCATGTTGATCAAGGTCTTTCATTAACATTATTTTTTCCTGATACAGCGACCACACGTGATATTAACCGCGCACAAATTTATGCTTGGAAAAAGGGTATCAAGAGTATTTACTATGTACGATTACGGCAAGTAGCATTAAGTGGAACAGAAGTTGATGGCTGTGTTTCGTGCAGTTTATAGGAGATCATCATATGACAAAGATTACAACCAAAAATCCTGTTGTGTGCGCTGTTAATTGGAATAGATTACATGATGAGAAAGATCTTGAAGTATGGAACCGCTTAACTGGGAATTTTTGGTTACCTGAGAAGGTTCCACTTTCCAATGACATTCCCTCATGGTCAAGCTTAACGGATGAAGAACGCAAGCTAACGATTCGTGTTTTTACAGGACTAACGCTTCTTGATACAATTCAAAACACTGTAGGAGCCATTTCGCTTCTGGCTGATGCGATAACAGAGCATGAGGAGGCAGTTTTGACGAATATTGCCTTCATGGAAGCGGTTCATGCACGTTCTTATTCCTCTATTTTTTCAACCCTTTGTTCGACGGTAGAAGTTGATGATGCGTTTAGATGGTCAGAAGAAAATATTCATTTGCAGAAAAAGGCTAGATTAGTACTTGAGCGTTATGAAGCAAATGATCCACTTAAGAAAAAAATTGCTTCGACTTTGCTGGAAAGCTTTTTATTTTATTCTGGTTTTTATTTGCCCATGTATTGGGCCAGTCGCGCTAAGTTAACCAATACAGCAGATCTCATTCGACTGATCATTCGTGATGAAGCGGTCCATGGTTATTATATAGGTTATAAATTCCAATTGGGCTTTGCAAAGCTTGATGAAGCCAAAAGACAAGAAATTAAAAATTTTGCTTTTAACCTGCTCTTTGATCTTTATAACATCGAGTGCAAATATACTGAAGATCTTTATGATGCGCTTGGATTGACAGAAGATGTTAAAATTTTTCTTCATTATAACGCTAACAAGGCTTTAATGAATTTAGGTTTTGAAGCTCTTTTCCCCCCTGAGGTTTGTCGTGTTAATCCCGCTATTTTGGCAGCTTTATCACCAAACTCTGACGAAAATCATGACTTTTTTTCAGGGGCAGGTTCTTCTTATGTCATTGGCAAGGCGGTTGCTACCACGGATGATGATTGGGAATTTTAATGTTTGCATGCAAATAGAAGTGCGCGGGGTATTCCACTGAGGTCTTTGCGCATTTCTAAACATTGGAAGCCATTTGTTTCAAACAAATTGCAAACTTCTTTTTCTTGAGAGTAACCAATTTCAACAGCGATAGTGCCGTTTTCTTTTAAGTAGTTGGCTGCTTCATGGGCGAGCTTTCGATAAAAATCAAGACCATCTTTTCCACCGACAAGAGCGCGCAATGGATCATGTAAGCGCACTTCTTTTGCAAGTTTTTTGATATCTTTTGCGGGGATATAAGGTGGATTGGAAACAATAAAATCAAAGCGATCTGTGACAGAATCAAACCAGTCGCTAAGAAGGGGTGTGAAGCGGTGTGCTACTTCAGCATTTTTTGCATTTTTTGTCGCTGTTTTAAGGGCATCTTCAGAAATATCGACAGCGACTGCATAGGATTGGGGAATTTGTTTAAGAATGGCAATGGCAATGGCGCCACTTCCTGTTCCCATATCAAGGAATGTTGTTCTTCTCGAATTTTCGATCTGTTTTTGGAGAAAAGGGAGAACAAGATCTATCAGCGTTTCTGTATCAGGGCGTGGTTCTAACGTCTCTTGAGATAATGTAAAAGATATACCATAAAATTCTCGTGCTCCTATAATACGGTAAACGGGTTCGCCTGCAATACGCCGTTGTAAAGCCTGTTCTATTTGTATAATATGCTCAGAAGATAGATGCATATCTGGTTTAGAAACTCTTTCAGCAGCATTTATTCCTGTTATCCATTCAATGAGTATTTTCGCATCGAGATTGGCTTCAGAAATTCCTTTCATGCGCAATTTTTCTTGAGTTTGTTGGATGACATTTTTGAAAGAATATTTGTTCAATTATTGTCCATTTCCATCAGGAGTGCTGTTTGGTGATCTGAGATGAGTGCATGAATAAGCTCATCAAGATCTCCCTCTAGAATGCGATCAAGCTTATACAAGGTTAGATTAATACGGTGATCCGTGACACGTCCTTGTGGAAAATTATAGGTACGAATACGTTCTGAGCGATCACCAGAACCAACTTGGCTTTTACGAGAAGCTGAACGTTCACTTTCCGCTTTTTGTCGTTCGATATCGAATAAGCGTGCCCGTAAAATTTGAAGGGCTCGTGCTCGGTTTTGATGTTGTGATTTTTCTGCTTGTACGACCATAATTCCTGTTGGAATATGCGTGATACGAACAGCTGAATCCGTTGTATTAACATGCTGTCCTCCTGCTCCAGATGCACGCATTGTGTCGATACGAATATCTTCAGGACGAATATCAATATCAATATCTTCAGCTTCTGGAAGCACAGCAACGGTAGCAGCAGATGTATGGATACGCCCACCTGTCTCTGTTTCTGGGATACGTTGCACACGATGAACCCCTGATTCATATTTCAATTTAGAAAAGACACCTTTTCCTGAAATGGTAGCAATAATCTCTTTATATCCGCCAACTTCCCCCTCACTAAGTGAAATAACTTCTACTTTCCAATTGTGAGCATGGGCATAACGTTCATACATGCGGAAAAGATCACCGGAAAAAAGTGCTGCTTCTGAGCCACCCGTTCCTGCTCGAATTTCAACAATAGCGTTTTTTTCATCAGCAACATCTTTAGGCAAAAGCAGAATCTGGAGTTCTTTTTCAAATTGCTCTACTTTTTTATATAACGATGGTAGCTCTTCCTGGGCAAGATTACGCATCTCTATATCTGTTTGTTTATCGTTGATAATCGTTTCTAATTCTGTAATCTCTTCGTAAAGAGCATTTAATGCGCGTATAGAGGTAATAACGGGTTGTAGTTCTGCATATTCAGAAGCTAATTTGACATATGTTTCAGCATTTGGATTCGTCGTCATTTGGCTTTCAATTATTTCAAAGCGCTTTTCAAGCTGTCTCATACGATCTTGTGGCAAGGAAACCATGATAATATTGGCCTAATTTTTCATAATACAATTTTTATAATATTTTGTTGCAATGATTGTTTGTTATAATATTGGCAATGAATTACCGTATAGCATCATACAAAGAGGGGTAATAAAGCAATTCTTTTTTTTTGCCAATGAAAACTATTATATTTTAAAGGTAAATTTTTATAAAATTTGATTTGCCTGAGGTATTTTATCTAATGATATATGATCACTTTTTTAAGAGTTTTTTTTTCCGTAAAGTTCAAGGCGGTGATGAATAATATCATAGCCAAGGGATTTTGCAATTTCCTCTTGCAGCTTTTCAATAACATCAGAATGAAACTCGATAACTTGTCCTGTTTCTATATCAATTAGATGATCATGATGTTGCCCATCTGCTTGCTCAAAACGAGATGGACCACCACTAAAGCTATGGCGATGAATTGTTCCATTTCCTTCTAATATTTTCATGGTTCGATAAACAGTTGAGAGTGAAATATTCGAATCTATTTTGTTTGCACGCTGAAAAATTTCAAATGCATTAGGATGATCATTTGTATCAGTCAAAATATCAAGAATAACTCGTCGTTGACGTGTTACTCTTAAACCAGCTGTGCGCAATTCTTGCTCATAATTTCGCTTTTTATTCATTTGCATAGTTTGCTTTTCAAACAAAGGCTCCATGACAGTGTTTGTATTTTTTCTCTGAACCGCAAGGACAACGCTCATTACGTCCAACTTTTCCCCATGTGGTTATATCGTTAGGGTCACGATCTTGTGGATTAACAAATCTATTTTCTTGTGATCGTGCCCATAAGGTGGGAGCATTTTCTTGACTTTGATCATTAAAGACAGAAGAAGCAGCATCAGTTTGCTCAGGTATGGTCGGTTCTGTGGGGTGTTGAATGATTTCAAAGCGCATAAGCTTAGAAGTGACAATTCGGCGCAAATTTTTCAACATACTTTGAAAGAGTTCAAATGATTCTGTCTTATATTCATTGAGCGGATCCCGCTGCGCATAACCACGAAAACCAACAACAGAACGCAAATGGTCTAAACTCACCAGATGTTCACGCCATAACGTGTCAATAGTTTCGAGCAATACTGCTTTGTGAAAATAAGCCATAACTTCTGGAGAATATCGTTCAGTACGCTCATTTTCAAGTTTTGTAACAGCATTTGATACACGCTCTAGAATTTGCTCCTCGGCAATTCCATCTTCTTTTGCCCATTCTTCCACTGGAAGCTCAAGATTAAAGAGTTGTTGAAGCTCTTCTTCAAGAGTTTTTGCATCCCATTTTTCAGAATATGTCCCTGAAGGAATATAAGCCTCTACGAGATCCTCTACGACTTCATTGCGCATTTCAAGGATCATTTCTGATAAATCATCTGCGTTCATGACCTCCATACGCTGTTCAAAAATAACCTTGCGTTGATCATTCATGACATCATCATATTTTAGCAGATTTTTACGAATTTCAAAGTTTCGTGCTTCAACCTTTTTTTGTGCTTTTTCAAGGGCTTTATTAATCCATGGATGGATAATAGCTTCATTTTCTTTCAATCCAAGTTTTTGCAGCATACCATCCATACGGTTAGAGCCAAAGATACGCATAAGATCATCTTGAAGAGAGAGAAAGAATTTTGAGCGACCAGGATCGCCTTGGCGACCAGAACGTCCACGAAGTTGGTTATCAATACGACGGCTTTCATGACGTTCAGTAGCGATAACGTAAAGCCCTCCAGCCGCTAAAGCTTTTTCTTTAAGCTTCTGAACATCTTTTTTTATTTCTTCAATTTTAGCTGTCCGCTCTGGACCTTCTGGGATATCCTGTAACTCTTGTCGGATGCGCATTTCAACATTACCACCAAGCTGTATATCCGTACCGCGTCCTGCCATGTTGGTTGCAATGGTGAGAGCTCTAGGAACTCCTGCTTGCGCAATGATATATGCTTCTTGTTCGTGATAGCGAGCATTTAAGACTCTAAAATCGGTAATGCCTTCTTTTCGCAAACGCTCTGCCAATTGTTCTGACTTTTCAATAGAGGTTGTTCCAACAAGAATAGGCTGTTCTTTTTCATGAGCTTGACGGATATCACGCACAATTGCCCGATATTTCTCTTCTGCTGTTCGATAAATCTCATCATCTTCATCAATACGTTGTATTGGCAAATTTGTAGGGACTTCGACAACGTCAAGACCATAAATATTTCTGAATTCTTCGGCTTCTGTTGTTGCAGTTCCAGTCATGCCAGATAATTTTCTATACATACGGAAGTAATTTTGGAAAGTGATGGAAGCAAGTGTCTGGTTTTCTGGTTGAATAGCAACATGCTCTTTAGCTTCTAACGCTTGATGAAGTCCTTCAGAATAACGCCGCCCAGGCATCATTCGCCCTGTAAATTCGTCAATAATAACGATTTCATCATTGCGAACAATATAATCTTTATCGCGAGCAAACAGTTTATGAGCTTTTAGAGCATTATTGACATGATGAACGATAGCGACATTTTCTATGTCATAAAGACTCTCACCTTTAAGATGTCCAGCTTGTTCGAGCATTTTTTCAATTTTTTCAGTACCAACTTCGGTAAAGGTCGTTGTTTTTTGTTTTTCGTCTATTTCATAGTCTTCTGGAGTTAAGGCAGGAATAAATGTATCAATAAGGTTATAGAAGTCAGTACGATCTTCTAGAGGACCAGAAATAATAAGGGGGGTACGGGCTTCATCAATAAGAATCGAATCAACTTCATCAACAATTGCGTAATGATGTCCACGTTGGACCATTTGACTATGATCGAAGGCCATATTATCACGCAAATAATCAAAACCTAGTTCATTATTTGTGGCATAGGTGATGTCGCATGCATAGGCCTCTCGGCGGGCATCACTATCAAGATCATGAAGAATCACGCCTGTTGTAAGCCCTAGAAAACTAAAAATTTTCCCCATTGTTTCAGCATCACGACTGGCGAGATAATCGTTTACTGTCACAACATGAACGCCTTTACCTTCCAATGCATTGAGATAAATTGGTAGAGTTGCCATTAATGTTTTACCTTCACCAGTACGCATTTCAGCTATGCCGCAGTCGTGAAGGACCATTCCACCAATAAGTTGCACGTCAAAAGGACGCATGTCATAAACACGTTTTGCGGCTTCACGAACAGTCGCGAAAGCTTCTGGTAAGAGCAAATCAACACTCTCACCTTCACTAAGACGTTTACGAAAGGCATCTGTTTTTTGGCAAAGCTGCTCATCACTTAATTTTACGAATTGTTCTTCCAAAGCATTAATTTGTGCAACTTTTTGGCGGAGTGCTTTGAGATGTCGCTCATGAGCTGAACCAAAAAACTTACGGGCAAAAACACCTAAACTGACCATCTCTGGCCCTTTCTTTTAATTGTTGTCACTCTTGTTGGGTAATTCATACGCTCTCCCCATACTCTACATTTTCTTCAAATTATCTGATATCATTAGTGACATCATGAAATGCAGATGGTACCATTATACTTGCTGGTGTGCAATTTTTCACTCTAATTGTAAAGTAGAGATAAGAGGCTAAGCGCTTTATGTCAACTTTAAGTATGCTATTTAACTGATACAATACAAAGTAATTTAAGATACAATATGTCATTTTTCTCTATTATCATGTTTTTCATCTGCATTAGATAGGATTGGAGAAACTGAGATAAAAGGATAATTTTATACTTTTTTTAAATAAAATTACTAATTTATTTCTCTATGTTTAAAGATTAAAGTGTTATGGTAAAGAAAATTGGAATCTTGAACCTGCCTTCATTTTTAAGGAGTATATTTATGAAATTTAACTTTATCACGCTTTTTTTAGCATCAACTTTATTGGCAAGTACAAGTTTAGGGGTGAGTGCTCAAGAAGGTTTGAATTCATCGTCGAGTGATTTAAAGACTTTAGAGAAAGCTTCTGAAAAAGCCGTTTCTCCTTCTCATGTTATGGCGGTTATTGATGGGAAAAATATTACAGCAGGCCAATTGGATGATTTAGCGCTTGAAATAAATCCTAATTTAGCACGTTTTCCTGATGAACAACGCCGTATGATGGTTCTAAAAGCTTATTTAGATATGCAGGCCCTCGCAAAAGCAGCAAGAAGCAAAGGTCTTGATAAGACAGAAGCTTACGATAAACGTATGGCAGTCATGCGTGACAATGTTCTTCAACAGCTTTATTTTAAACAGGCGATTGTTGATAAAATATCGGATACTGATTTGGAAGCTCTTTATAAGCAAGAAGTTGCTGCTTTACCTAAAGAGGATGAGGTTAAAGCGCGTCATATTTTGGTCAAAACGAGAAAAGAAGCAGAAGCTATCATTAAGCATTTAAATAAAGGCGAAAATTTTGAAGAGATTGCAAAGAAAAGTTCAACAGATGGTTCTGCTGCCGTTGGGGGTGATCTTGGTTATTTTAGCCATGGTCAAATGGTCAAGCCTTTTGAAGATGCCGCATTTGGTTTGAAAGTTGGCGAATACACAAAACAACCCGTTGAAAGTCCTTTTGGTTGGCATATTATTAAATTAGAAGATCGTCGTGTAAAACAACCGCCTGCATTTGATGATGTTAAAGAGATGTTGCGGACACAGCTGATAAAAAAGCGCTATCAAGAACTGATTGTTGATTTGCGTAGCAAGATAGATGTGAAATACCCTGATCCTAATGTTACAAAAATCATGGAATCGCTTCATCAAAATGGGACGCTACTTCCCGATGAGACATCTGATGAAGAAGATACGGAATAGCTAGTAAAAATAAGTAGATAGCCTCTTTAATAGATAATTTGCTAGGTTAGTTTTGTTCAAAAAGCCTAGCAGTTTTCTATGAGAGGTTATTGATCTGCAATCATTTCATTTTTTTATAGAAAGCATATTGTGGTTTTGAAAATCTCTCCTTTGTCGCCTCAAAAGATCCAAGAGCTTTCTCCATTATCTGGTGTACGGATAGCAACAGCTGAAGCTGGGATTAAATATAAAGATCGTACAGATCTTCTTTTCATCATATTCGATAAGCCAGTGAGTGTGGCCGGTGTTTTTACCCGTTCAAAATGTCCATCTTCCCCTGTAGAGCATTGTCGTGCATCGCTTCCTCATGGGGTTGCGAGGGGTGTTGTTGTGAATTCTGGAAATGCAAATGCTTTTACAGGAAGCAAAGGAAAGCACACAACCGATGCAATTATTTGTGCAGCAGCGAACGCTTTAAAGGTTAGAGAAGATGAAATTTTTATAGCTTCTACGGGTGTTATTGGTGAGCCAATGGATGCATCGGGTATTGTCAATCTTTTACCAAGTATGACAGAGACAGCAGAAGAGGGAAATTGGTTGGAAGCTGCAAAAGCCATAATGACAACGGACACATTTCCAAAACTTGCGACCCGCACTTTTGACTGTGGGGGAGAGCGTGTTACCATTAATGGAATTGCAAAAGGTGCTGGTATGATTGCACCCGATATGGCGACAATGCTGTCATTTGTGGTTAGTGATGCTACCATTTCTTCGGATGCACTCCAATCCATGTTATCAGAGGCAGTTGAGGGTTCTTTCAATTCAATTACTGTTGATAGCGATACCTCAACTTCAGATACGCTTATGTTGTTTGCGACAGGAAAAGAACATGTTCCATGTCTTACAAGTAAATCTGATCCGCGTTATGGGGTTTTTGTGAAACAATTGAGTGCACTTCTGCATGAACTTGCACTACAAGTTGTTTGTGATGGTGAAGGTGCTCGTCATTTAATTGAGGTTAATGTGGTGGGTGCTACAACAAATAATGCAGCTAAAACTATTGCTTTATCAATTGCAAATTCACCGCTCGTAAAAACGGCTATTGCCGGTGAAGATGCGAATTGGGGGCGGGTCGTTATGGCAGTTGGGAAGGCCGGTGTTGAAGTCGATCGTGATCTATTGACGATTTGGTTTGGTGAGCATCGTGTGGCCGTGAATGGCGTACGAGATCCTGAGTATTGTGAAGAGACAATAGGTACTTATATGCAAGGTAAGCACATCACGATTCGTGTTGATATCGGTTTGGGTAAGAGTACGGCGACGGTTTGGTCTTGCGATTTAACAAAAGAGTACGTTATGATCAATAGCGATTACAGAAGTTAATGGATGCACTTTATATTTAACAGTTTATTATTTTTCAGAGCAAATGGGGTATGTGAGCTCTTTTAGGAGCAGAGGGGATATGATAGAAAAGTCAGTTATCTTTATGTTCCCTATTGGGGAGTGATATGTGTATGAAAAGTTCCATTCTTCTTGTTGTTGCATGTGCACTGTTAGATCAGAATAATCGTGTTTTGCTTACACAGCGTCCTGAAGGAAAATCATTGGCTGGTTTATGGGAGTTCCCTGGTGGCAAGGTTGAGCAAGGTGAAACTCCGGAAGCATCATTGATTCGTGAATTAGAGGAAGAGCTTGGTATTTATGTTCAACCAAATAATTTACACCCTTTAACATTTGCAAGTCATAGCTATAAAACATTTCATCTCTTAATGCCATTGTATCTTTGTGACCATTATGAGGGCGTTGCGCAAGGACGAGAGGGCCAAAATTTAGAATGGGTTTTTATTAATGATCTTGATAAATACCCTATGCCTGATGCTGATAAACCATTGGTTCAGGTATTGAAAAATCATCTTCTTTAATGTGTTATAAGAAGAAAATATAATTCAATATATTGATTTAAAATAATAATTTATATTTTTTATGTTGAATGGGAAAGTCCAGGGTCATAAAAATTTTCTCATTTCAAATCTGTTTTATGTTAAATTAGTCAAAACCATTCTTTTGCACGTTCCAAGCGGGGCGGGTCATGTGGATAAAATTATTTAAGAAAGAAATAAAATACGTGTTGAAAGAATACTCTCCAATAGCCAAGGGTTATCGCAACATTGAGAATTGGCAAAGTGTATAATGATGCCTTTGCACGCTTCATAAGCATAAAAATGGTGGTAGATAATGGATTTATACTTTTCGCGATTATTATTGAGAGATTGTCTTGGATGCACCGAGAGATATTAGGAGTATTTCTTTCATAAGATATCGATAATAGGAAAAATTTCAAAAAATGTTGCTTTTGATTAAGAGGGGCATATCCCTTACGTAATATAGAACGCCATTGTGTTGCATATTTGCGGGGTTGTTTAAAAGAGGCATCTCGCAATATTCCAAAGCCCATTTCGTGCCGGCACTCGTGAATGGTATAATGGTAGAGCTTTATAAGATAAAATCTATTGAGCGCCACTATCTTTACGCTTGTGAAGGAGTAAGCTGGTTCCAATGTTAGTTATGATAGCTCTTGGCATTTGAGAGCATTCAGAAGGGATATTTTTCTTTTCGTAATCATTTTTACTTATACATCAATTTCGCTTGTGATGAACAAGCAAGCGATTTTGATTGATTCAACATAAAAACAGATTTGAAATAAGAGAATTTTACGATATTTAGAATGCTTGATGCAGAGTGAATGATGGATAATTATCCTTATAAATCAATCTATTGCATAATAAAAACATTCAATTAATTTTTTATAGGAGGCATGTATTAAGTTTCTTGAATTGGACGGCGTTTTGCGATAGAATATTGATTTTTTTTAGCGATACGCGTAATTGCTTTTTCCAATGGCTCAATCATAACGTCCATAGAAAAACCATTTGCGTGAATAATATTTGCGTGATCGACCATAATAGCAACATGATCTTTCCAAAAAATTAAATCACCTCGTTGAAGTTTATCAGTATCTGTAAGAAGACTGCCTATAGTTTCTTGCTGCATATCGGTATCACGTAAGACTATTTGATCGGTCATCATCATAGAGAGCTGAATGAGTCCCGAACAATCAATTCCAAAACCGCTGACACCACCCCAAAGATAAGGTGTACGGATAAAGGTTTCTGCAACTGTGACATAATCTTCATATACGCGTCCAATGGGGCTGAGATGGCTCGTAATGATTGCTGTTCCATTTTCAAGAATAGAATACATTGTGTCACGGACTTCAATTTCATCAACAACACTGACTTTGCTTCCCATAGATAATGGGGATACTATTGGTCCACGTAAGTCAGCGTGTAAATATTTAAATGTGCGTGGTACTGAAACCACATGTGTTTGTTTTATGGTTGATGTACAAAGAACTTTTGTATCAATATAACCGACATAACCATCTTTGAGTGATTGTCCCCACGACAATGTTTCCCCTTGTTCAAAAATGAGAAGTTCTTCTCCCAATAAGCATTCTGTTTGTCTTTCACTTTTTTTACTATTTTCTTTAAAAAGTCCAGCGACCGCTGTATTAACACGTCTTTTTTCACCTTGAACAAAGCGTTGAGCTGTAATTTCTGTTTCAAGACGTTGATCTGCTAGATCATCTCTGAATGCATGAAGTCTTGGGTCTTTAGAGATCATCTTTTTGCTTTCCATTTTGTTACTCCTTACCTTTAAACAAACTCATGAAAACTGTATTGGTAAGGTTTTTATCCTCAAACAAAACTAAGAACACAGTGTAAGACCAATTATTCTTTAAGCTGCAAAATTGTCCATTTTTGTGGATATTTGTGTCAAAATTCATTTTTTAAAAATATTATAAAGGGCACGAATAGTTTGTGCTGATCCACCAATAGGGTATCCTGGTTTTTCTTTTGGAACCCATCCATAAAGGTCAAAATGCGCAAAATGTTCAGCTTTTTCAACAAAAGAATTAAGAAATAAAGCAGCCGTTATAGAACCAGCAAAGCTATTTCCAGTTACATTGTTAAGATCGGCAATTGGTGATGATAACATCTCTTGGTAAGGTTTCCAAAGGGGCATTTGCCAAAGAGGATCAAAGACAGCGTGAGCAGATTCAGAAATTTGTTGTGCCCATATTGAATCATTACAATAAAATGCGGGAAGATCTGGTCCTAATGCTATACGCGCTGCCCCTGTTAAAGTAGCCATACAAAGCATGAATTGTGGACTTTCTTCATCACCATAGGCGAGTGCATCGGCAAGGACAAGGCGCCCTTCAGCATCTGTATTACCTACTTCAACACTTAAACCTTTACGACTTTTAAGAATATCACCTGGTCGGTAAGCATTCGCAGAAATTGCATTTTCTACAGCTGGAATCAAAACGCGTAAACGGAAAGGCAATTTTGCATCCATGATAAGTTTAGCCAATCCCAAAACGTTTGCTCCACCCCCCATGTCTTTTTTCATAAGCAACATGTTATTGGCTGATTTAATATCGAGGCCTCCAGTATCAAAAGTTACGCCTTTGCCCACCAACGTTATTTTAGGATGATGTTCTTGCCCCCAGAGTAACTCAATCAGTCGTGGTGCAGTGCTGCCTGCTCGTCCTACAGCATGAATCATCGGAAAGTTATGGGTTAAGAGATCGTCTCCACAAATACTTTTGATATGAGCACCATAGGTTTTTCCTAGTTTTCGAGCTTCTTTTTCGAGAGTATCAGGGTTCATATCATTGGCTGGAATATTAATGAGATCACGGACGAAAAAGACAGCTTCATAAATTCGTTGGAGTTCATTAAGATCAATAGCCTCATTGACATGGATAGATAATGATTTGAAAGAAGAATTTTGACGATAGCGATTAAATTGATAGCTACCGAATGCTAATCCAAGATAGGTATTTATTTCATCAGAGGTTGTACCTTCTAAATGCCATTGACCAGCAGGAAGTTTTTGAGCAAGAACTCCTGTGATAAAAGGATCGTTACCATTGCCAATTCCAAATAAAACTTTTTTTAAATGCCCCGTTTCGTGAGGAATAAAGAGTATTTGTCCCGCTTTACCAGTAAAGTCATTAACTTTTATCCATGCTGTTGTTGACGCATCAAGTGATAAGTTGGCAAGAGTTCTTTGGTTTACCAAGATGATAGGGCAACTGTTATCGATACGTGTTGAGGTAAAATGAATGTGGTGGTGCTGCATAGTTATGAGATCCTTATAGTCGTCTAAGTGCGACATATTCGACCAAATGATTTTTTCCCTTTCGTAGAATGAGATTGGACCGTGGTCGTGTTGGCAATATATTTTCCTGTAAATTTTTTAAATTAATCGTTTGCCAAAGATCCTCAGCGATTTTTGAAGCTTCTTTTTCATTGAGATGGGCATAACGATGAAAATAGGATTCAGGATTTTGAAAAGCTGTTTTACGCAAACGTTTAAAGCGCTCCAAATACCAGTGACGAATGACTTCTGTTTCAGCATCGACATAGATTGAAAAATCAAAAAAATCTGATACGAAAGGAATAGCTTTTCCATCTTTAGGAAGATCACTGACCTGTAATACATTAATACCTTCAACAATTAAAATATCAGGACGATCAATGGTAATAGTCTGATTTTCTAGAACATCATAGATCATATGTGAGTAAAGCGGGGCACGGACATTTCCGATACCTGCTTTTATAGCCGAAAGAAAGCACAGCAACTTTTTAATGTCATAGGAATCAGGAAATCCTTTGCGATTCATTCGATTTTTTTGCTGTAAGATTGCGTTAGGATAGAGAAAACCATCCGTTGTGATTAGATCAACTTTAAGGCTAGATGTCCATCTTTTCAACAGTTCTTGAAGAATGCGAGCCGTGGTTGATTTTCCTACAGCTACAGAACCAGCAATTCCAATAATAAAGGGCGTTTTTCTACTCTCTTCTTGATGGAGAAACTGCTGACGTTTGTGAAAAAGTTCCTGTACTGCTTCAACATGGCATGATAATAGACGCGATAAAGAAAGATAAATGCGTTGGACTTCTTTAAGATCAATAGGATCATCAATAGAGCGTAAACGCTTAATTTCATCAAAAGTCAAAGTAAGAGGTGTGTCTGCACGAAACTCTGACCATTCTTGTGCAGTAAAAACGCGATAGGGTGAATATCGGTCAGAAACGGATTTGATCAGATTATCTTTCTGATTAATTTTTTGTATAGTCGTATCAATCATTTGTATTGGTCGAGAATTTTTTGCAGCAGCAATTGATTTAAGAGTAGACAGATGAGCGGCTTCATTTTCAAGTAAATTTTGTTTTGCATGCTCTCTTCTTTTAAGATAGTAGATCATTTTTCATTAACTTATAGTCCAGTCATTCCAGTTTGCACGGATTTGTGCTAATGAGTGCCCTTGCGCCAAAAAAGTCCATAAAAGTAGACGCGCTTTTACGGCTGATAAATAACCAGACATGAGAGCACCAGAAGCAATCATATCGATTTCGGAGCCTTTATAGCCATAAGTTATACGAGTTGTTGAGCCATTACAACAACGACTAGCAATAATGATTGGTATTTTTTGTGCATATTGTTGTACAAGGTCTGCTTCTTGAAAACTACAGTGTCCTGCACCAAAACCAGCAATAACAACTCCAGCATAATACCCACTTTCAAGGCATAGTTTCATTAATTTTGCATCAGATGATAAAGAGGAATAGAGGAGTGCAATTTGATGATCATGGTTTTGGGGAAGATCAAACGTTTTTGGGAAAAATTTTCGATCATTGAAATAAATAAGTTTTCCCTCTAAAATAGTTCCTAAAACACCTGCAAGACCTGATTGAAATGTTTCGACTTTGACGGTATGGCTTTTATAGAGCCAATAAGGTGAATGAATTGCATCATTTATGACAACGAGAACGCCCCTGTTACGACTTTGTGTGGCTGCTGCGACACGAGTGGCTGCTAAAATGTTGGCGGGGCCATCGGCGCCTGCTTCATGAGGCATGCGCATAGCACCGGTTATGATGAGTGGTTCGGCTTCTTTCCAATAAAGAGAAAGAAAAAAAGCTGTTTCTTCCAGAGTATCAGTCCCTTGTGTTAAAACAATACCTTCTGCACCAGCGTTTATTTGTTGTTTTGCCCACTTAATTATTTCAAAAAGCATTTGAAACGATAAAGATCCACTTGGTATTTGCATCAATGTTTGTGCATGAATATCAGCAACGTTATTTAAATCAGGAACACTTTTTATGAGGTTATCTGAAGTTAAAGTCGGTTGCATGTGACCAAAACTATCAGCAGTCATTGCAATTGTTCCACCTAAGGTCCCTATGGCTATTTTTTTCATAATTTTCCTCTAAAAAGCACAAACTGTTTATATAAAGCTATTTAGCAGTAATTTACATTGACAACAATGATATCATTTTTCCATTTTCAACAAATTGAGTTATGCTGAATCATTGTGTTTTGCTGTATATGTTCTTAAATAGGACAATAGTAATTGAGTTTTACATTGTATGAAAAGAAATCAATATTAAAAAGTAAAGTTAATATTAAGGAGTTTCCTTATGACAGAACATAAGCCAGACATAATGTATGGTACAACAATTATTACGGTACGAAAAGGTGGAAAAGTCGTGATGGCCGGTGATGGTCAGGTCTCTCTTGGACAGACAATTATGAAAGGCAATGCACGTAAAGTGCGTCGTCTTGGAAAGAACGGAGTGGTTATTGCTGGTTTTGCAGGTGCTACGGCAGATGCTTTTACATTACTGGAGAGATTGGAAACAAAGCTTGAACAATATCCTGATCAGCTTATGCGTGCTTGTGTGGAACTTGCAAAAGATTGGAGAACAGATCGCTATTTGCGTCGTCTCGAAGCAATGATGCTCGTGGCTGATAAGAAAGTAACTTTGGCTCTAACAGGGCTTGGTGATGTCTTAGAGCCAGAAGATGGGGTTATGGCAATTGGCTCTGGAGGAAATTTTGCTCTTTCAGCAGCGCGTGCACTCATGGATTTGGATTTGGATGCAGAAACTATTGCTCGTAAAGCTATGGCTATTGCCGCTAAAATTTGTGTTTACACCAATGATCATTTTACGATTGAAACATTGGATGCAGAATTATCTTCTTTAGAGAAAGCTATTTAAATGTGTGTTGTATTTTCCCCTCGTGAGACTGTTTCTGAACTTGATCGTTTTATTATTGGCCAAAATGATGCCAAACGCTCTGTAGCTATTGCATTGCGCAATCGGTGGCGTAGGCAACAGCTTGATGAGCCGATGCGTGAAGAAGTTATGCCAAAAAATATTTTAATGATAGGGCCAACAGGAGTTGGTAAAACTGGTATTGCACGTCGATTAGCAAAACTTTCTGGAGCACCCTTCGTTAAAGTAGAAGCGACTAAATTTACTGAAGTTGGTTATGTGGGACGTGATGTTGAGCAAATTATTCGAGATCTTGTTGAAATTGCCATTTCTCTTGTGCGTGAAAAGAAACGGGATGAAATAAAAGAAAAGGCTCACGTGAATGCTGAAGAGCGCGTTTTAGACGCCCTTGTTGGTAAAACAGCAAGTCCTGCTACCCGTGATAGTTTTCGTAAAAAATTGCGTGAAGGTGAATTGGATGAGAAAGAGATTGAAATTGAAGTCGCCGATAATAATAGCAATAGTGCTTCAACCTTTGATATTCCTGGTATGCCTGGGGCACAAATGGGTATTATGAATTTATCAGATATTTTGGGCAAAATGGGCAGTCGTACAAAAGTCCGTAAGACGACAGTAAAGGATTCTTTTAAACCGCTCATTGATGATGAATCTGAAAAACTCCTTGATCAGGAGCAAATTATTCAAGAGGCGCTTCGTGTTGCTGAAAATGACGGTATTGTTTTTATCGACGAAATTGATAAAATTGCAACCAGGGATGGTGGAGCAAGTGTTGCGGTTTCGCGTGAGGGCGTTCAACGGGATCTTTTGCCTTTGGTTGAAGGAACAACAATTGCTACAAAATATGGGCAAATCAAAACAGATCATATTCTTTTTATTGCCTCAGGTGCATTTCATGTTTCCAAGCCATCTGATTTATTACCGGAACTTCAAGGACGTTTGCCCATCCGTGTGGAGCTGAACCCTTTAACAAGGGAAGATTTACGGCGCATTCTAACGGAACCAGAAGCTAGTTTGATTAAACAATATATCGCTCTTATGGCAACGGAAGAGGTTCATTTGGAAATTACCGATGATGCAATTGATGCTTTAGCAGATATTGCTGTAGATTTAAATGCAAGGATTGAAAATATAGGGGCACGTCGTTTGCAAACAGTGATGGAGCGCGTTTTGGATGAGATTTCTTTCACTGCACCTGATAAAGCTGGAACATCGTTTAAAATTGATGCTGCTTATGTGAGAAAATCTATTGGCGAGCTTGCTGCTGATATCGATCTTTCACGTTTTATTCTTTGAAAGTTATTGCTTGTTCTGTTTATCTGCGTGCTTCGATAATTTTGAAACCATGGGCTTGTTCATGTATCAACACTGTGCGGAAAATATTTTTTAATAATGTTTCATAAGGCAGGTGGCGGTTTGCAACAAAAAGCAGACTGCCGCTTGGCTTTAAGCACTTTGCAGCATTTATAATAAAATTTTTTCCTAATGAAACATCTGTTGTTTGTTGTGTGTGAAACGGTGGATTTGAAATGATTGTGTCATATAGATTTGTGACAGGTTCATGTACAAGGTCATGCCAATAAAAATGAATTGGAAAAGGAGCTGTTATGGATTTAAGGTGCTGTTTTGCTGCTCTCAAAGCATTGTAGTCTGCTTCATAAAGGTCGAGAGCGGTGAGTTTTTCACTTCTTTCAAGCGCAACGTGAGAAAGATAACCCCATCCAGCACCAAAATCAGCCGTTTTTCCAGAAATAATTTTGAGCATATAAGAAGCAAGCGCAGCAGATCCTGGATCAATACGTCCGTGTGAGAACATACCAGAAGTGGTTTGAAATTTACCAAAAGTGAGCGGTGGTGAGCGCAATTGCGCAATGTTATGTCTCTCAATTTGTTGAGGAACTTGCAACCAAAATACAAGACCATGATTTTTAGACAATTTATTGGTGATGGGAACAATTGTTTTGACCCATTTCATCATTGAAGCAGCACCAGCAGTTTTATCCCCACTAATTACAATCCATCTATTGGGTTTAACGCATTCTAATAAATCAAGAAAACAATTTTGGTTCAAACCACGATATTTGCTCAAATGTAAAAATGCACCATCATAGCTGAAAGTTTTATCTATTTGAGGAGAGCAGTGAAATTGAGTATCGACAAATTTTAAAAAATCTGGTCGCCAAGGCGTAATAACTTTTAAATTTTGTGCCCATTCTGGAGCTGGGATTTCTGTTAAACCAAAACTTAGCCAACACTGGTTTGGATCAGGATACGGGAGTTCATGATTTTCAAAAGGCAAAAATAATAACACATATGACTCTTTCAAAGAAAAATGCCACTCCAATGTTGGGATGGCATTTCATGATACGATAAGAGGAAAAACTTACTCTTCTTTCTTACGGCGGCGCTTATTTTCAGGTTGTTTTTTTTCATCCACGCACTTTTCTTCATTCATCGCTTTATCACTGGTGATTTCCTTTCCGGTTGTTTGATCAACGACCTTCATTGATAACCGAACTTTTCCACGCTCATCAAAGCCCATTAATTTAACCCAAACTTTGTCACCTTCTTTTACAATATCTGTTGTTTTGGTGACGCGTTCTGATGCAAGCTGAGAGATATGAACGAGTCCATCACGAGAACCAAAGAAGTTTATAAATGCACCAAATTCTGCAGTTTTTACAACTGTTCCTTGGTAGATAGCACCAACTTCAGGCTCATCGACAATAGAATGGATCCAACGTTTTGCTGCTTCAATGGTTTTAGCATCAGCAGAAGCAATTTTAATGGTACCATCATCTTCAATATTAATTTTTGCTCCAGTTTGTTCCACGATTTCCCGAATAACTTTACCACCAGAGCCGATAACATCACGGATTTTATCGACAGAAATATTCATAACTTCGATTCGTGGAGAAAATTCACTCAGCTCAGCACGTGCACTGGTTAAAGCTTTCGCCATCTCATTAAGGATATGGATTCGTCCACCTTTGGCTTGTTCAAGCGCGATTTTCATAATCTCTTCGGTAATACCATCAATTTTGATATCCATTTGCAAGGCAGTAATACCATTTTCTGTTCCTGCGACTTTAAAATCCATATCTCCAAGATGATCTTCATCCCCTAAAATATCAGAAAGAACAGCAAAGCGTTCTCCTTCTTTAATCAAGCCCATAGCAATACCAGCAACAGGGCGTGCTAGAGGAACACCAGCATCCATAAGAGCAAGTGAGGTTCCACAAACCGTTGCCATAGAAGAAGAGCCATTGGATTCAGTGATTTCTGAGACAGCACGAATGGTATAAGGAAAAGATTCTTTCGTTGGTAACATGGGGTGAATTGCCCGCCATGCCAATTTGCCATGTCCAATTTCACGACGACCTGGAGAACCAAGGCGTCCCGTTTCACCCACTGAAAATGGTGGAAAATTGTAATGGAGAAGGAATGTTTCCTTATACATTCCTGTCAAAGAATCAACATATTGTTCATCTTCACCAGTTCCCAATGTTGCAACGACAATCGCTTGTGTTTCTCCGCGGGTAAAGAGTGCTGATCCATGTGTGCGGGGTAAAATACTTACTTCTGATTGGATAGGGCGTACGGTAGAAAGATTGCGTCCATCAATCCGCTTTTGGGTATCAAGAATGTTTCCGCGAACAATTTTTGCTTGCAACTGTTTAAATACGGTTGCAATTTGATCTGCACTAAATTGACAGTCTTTTTCTGGTTCTGGCATAAATTTATTGAGGATTTCTGTCTTTAGTGCATCAATTGCAGCATAACGTTCTTGCTTATCAGTAATTGTGTAAGCCTTTCGTATATCCTGTTCTGCCATTTTCTGCATCGCTTTTTCAAGCTCAGAAAGATCTTCAGGAACAAAATCACGAGGATCTTTTGCAGCAACTTCAGCAAGCTTTATAATGGCATCAAGGACAGGTTGAAGGCCTTTGTGACCAAACATTACGGCCCCCAACATGATATCTTCCGGTAATTCTTGTGCTTCTGATTCAACCATCAAAACAGCACTTTCTGTTCCAGCAACAACAAGATCAAGTTTTGATTCAGGCATTTCATCGATATGAGGATTAAGAATATATTGTCCATTACAATAGCCAACGCGGGCACCGGCTATAGGCCCCATGAAAGGAACACCTGACAGGGTCAATGCCGCAGAAGATGCAATCATCGCAAGGATATCGGGATTGTTTTCGAGATCATGCTGTATAACGGAAACAATAACTTGTGTATCATTTTTATATCCCTCAACGAAAAGGGGACGAATTGGGCGATCAATCAAACGTGAAACCAAAGTTTCATTTTCACTTGGTCGACTTTCACGTTTTAAATAGCCCCCAGGTATTCGACCAACAGCATAGGATTTTTCTTGATAATTAACGGTGAGTGGAAAAAAGTCCTGGTCTGGTTTTGGGATTTTGGCCGATACAACGGTAGCTAAGACAATCGTTTCTCCATAGGTAGCAATCACTGCACCATCAGCTTGACGCGCTATTTTCCCTGTTTCAAGGGTGAGCGGACGCCCGGCCCATTCAATTTCTATCTTGTGCGTTTTGAACATTTTTTATCCTTAATGACCAGTGTTTAAATCTTTGATTGCTCACATTCTGGTTTTGCGTAGCATACTTCCAAGATCTGGGGTGGACAACATACTTTTTATCTTTGTTGCAAGAAAAGAGAAGTAAACTGCTTAAATGCGAAACGATGAGCAGTTCTATCCCATAATAACTTATCAGTTTTTAAAATTTTTAATTAAAAGCAACACGTTGAAAAAATGGGTGTTTTTTAAATATCACTTCCATTTTTCTTTTAGCGACGCAAACCTAACTTCTTTATAAGTGTCTGATAACGATTTTGGTCAACTCCTTTAAGATAATCAAGAAGACGCCGACGTTGAGATACCATCTTCAAAAGACCACGACGAGAATGATTATCTTTTTTGTGAGATTTAAAGTGGTTTGTTAAATTAGAAATACGTTCAGAAAGTACAGCAATTTGCACTTCTGGTGATCCTGTATCACCAACTTTGTTTGCGTATTCTGCGACAAGAGCTTTTTTACGTTCAGCTGTAATCGACATCGTATTATCCTTTCCAAAAACGAAGAAACATAAAGCCACCCATAGCCGAGATGTCGTTCAGCAAGGGTCTGTGAGAAAACAGGAAAAGTCGAAGACTCTTACCTATTTTCGTTCTTATATAGGAAAGAAGGTTAAAATACTAGTCCTTGACAGCATTTTGAAGTCTTTCTTTAAATAAAAGCTTTTGTTTTGAAATATTGATTTAAATAGAGTTTTATGAGAAGTTTTTTAAACAATTATGCATCCTTTTGATACAAAGATTATGAGCGCGTGTGTGTGGTAACAAAAGTGATAAATACCGTTGGAGGAAAAAGATGCAGAGCATTTCAACATTAAAACTTTTTCGTAATTCGGTATTTCGAAATTTATGGTCATCTACTCTTATTTCTAATTTAGGGGGGCTGATACAGGCTGTTGGAGCAGGGTGGTTAATGGCGTTGATTAGTTCTTCGCATTCCATGGTTGGGCTCGTTCAAAGTGCCACAACATTACCACTTGTTATGTTTTCTTTGATGGCAGGGGCATTAGCTGATAATTTTAATCGGCGTCAAATTATGTTGTGTGCACAGATTATGATGATGGTCATATCGATGAGTTTATCTGTTTTAGCCTATATGGGATTTCTAACACCTTGGCTTTTGTTATGTTTTACGTTTTTGATTGGATGTGGCACAGCTTTTTATAATCCTTCTTGGCAAGCAACGATAGGAGATATTGTGAGCAGGGAAAATATTCCTGCTGCTGTTAGTTTGAATAGTGTTGGCTTTAATTTGATGCGGAGTGTTGGTCCTGCTATTGGTGGTGCCATTATTGCAACTTTAGGGGCATCGGCTGCTTTTTTGTTTAATGCTATAAGCTATATTCCTCTTATTGGTGCGTTGTTTTTCTGGAAGTCGAATTATGAAAACAACTCATTACCACGAGAAAGGCTGTTAGGAGCTGTCTCAGATGGTTTGCGTTATGTTGCGATGTCACCTAATCTCTTAAGTATTATGGTTCGAGCGTTCCTTTTCGGTATAGGAGCAATTTCGATTTTAGCACTTTTGCCAATTGTTGCACATAAAGTTCTTGGAGGAAGTGCCCTTCTTTATGGTACATTGCTCGGTTGTTTTGGGTTAGGAGCCATGACCGCAGGTATTATTAATGCAGTTGTACGGCATCATTTTCGTTCAGAAACAATTATTGCAAGTGCATTTATTGGTTTTGCCTTTTCTTGCTTTTTATTGGGAATCAGCCGTTCCCTGATTATAAGCCATATTGCTTTATTTCCTGCAGGGTTATGTTGGGTTTTGGCATTATCATTGTTTAATACATCTGTACAACTATCTACACCACGCTGGGTTGTTGCACGTTCTTTAGCACTTTATCAAACGGCATCTTATGGGGGGATGGCTATTGGAAGTGCAATCTGGGGAGTTTTGGCTGATGGTTATTCTCCAACAATTGCTTTGAGCGTTTGTTCTTTATTCTTGATTTTTGGTGCTCTTGCAGGGGTAAAATTTAGAATTCAAGAAATTCCTCAGATAGATTTAAATCCTCTTGATCATTTTAGAGAGCCGGAACTATTACTCGACCTCAAAGCAAGAAGTGGCCCGATCATGATAATGATTGATTACCAAATTCATGAAAATGAACTCGAAGAGTTTCTCAAAGTGATGACGCGTCGACGCCATATTCGATTACGTGATGGTGCGCGTCAGTGGGTCCTTTTACGAGATCTTGAAAGACCTGAATATTGGACAGAGGCTTATCATATGCCAACATGGGTAGATTATTTACGCCATAATCATCGTCGCACAAAAGCGGATGCAGAAGTCAATAAACGTCTGCGTCATTTAAATTGTGCTCCTAACGGTATAAGAGTGCACCGTATGATTGAACGCCAAACAATACCTCAAGCCAATGAGATGCTTTTAAAAGTTTCCTCTGATCATCTCCCTTAAAGTTAAAACAGTTTTTGTAAATATTAATTATGTTAATGTTATTTCGATTAATTTGTTAGCATAAGTACAATAACAAAAAATTGCTGTTTTAATAGTTAATTAATTGATTTATAATGATTATTTGCCATTTTCATGTTGAGTGATAGTCTTAAAAATCTTAAGCTTTTCTCGTTTCAAATCTATTTAGAGTAAATCAGTCTACATCTTCGCTTGCACATTACAAACGAGGATTAAAATGTGAGTAAAAAACGATTGAAAAAGAAATAAAAAGCCACTTATGAATCTCTTGAAATGCAAGGATTGTTGCAACATTAAGAGGAAAAAGTGTGTGGTGGTGTTAGCTTATAGCACTGACTTAAATTTTGATATGAATACGGTAAGTATAGACAATGAAAAGCACCATATTTTTCTTAATTGATAGAGAAAAATATCTTTCCGCAAAAGGTGGTTGTGGAAAAGAATCGATTAAATTGAGAAAATCCGCTTTGGTTTAAATAGACTTTTGTCGAGAATGCCAATAGCAAGAAGTTGTTCCTTATAGAGGACACAAACTTCCTCTTCATCAAGAGGTATTTTATGATGATTCAAGAGGATAGAATGACCATTTATAATTCTCTGTGCTTGAGTTTCATTAAGAATATAGTGAGGGAGGCAATCCAATGCGGCGCTTGTGTCAATTAAGAGCCCATCGAGTGTTGAGAAGTTTTTTTCAAAAGAACGATTATTCTCATCTGTAGTGTTTTTATTTGGCGGAATGGCCGCTTTTAGTTCCTCCCATGTAATGAGATCTTCTTCATCAAAAGGTGCGACGGCAATACGTCTTAAATCAGCAATATGCCCATAGCAACCGAGATCACGTCCCATATCGCGTGCTAAAGAGCGCACATAAGTTCCTTTTCCGCAGGTTATTTCAAAGACAGAATGCTCTTTAGTAGGCATTTCTAATAACTTGAAAGTTTCTATTTCCACTTCACGGGGCGGAATTTTAACAACTTCCCCTTCACGCGCTAAATCATAGGCACGATTTCCAGCAATTTTGATTGCTGAAAATTGTGGAGGTGTTTGCAAAATAACACCTGTATATTGAGGAAGAAGAGCAAGTATTTCTTCTTGTGTTGGACGTATGAGAGAAGTTTTCGTTATTTCTCCTTCTAAATCATCTGTTGAGCGCTCTTGCCCCCAAGCAATATGAAAACGGTAAGTTTTTTTGCCTTGCATCACGTAAGGGACGGTTTTGGTTGCTTCGCCCAATGCAATGGGAAGGAGACCAGAAGCAAGAGGATCAAGTGTACCCGCATGTCCTGCCTTTTGAGCATGGAAGAGCCATTTGATTTGTGAGACAGCTTCTGTTGATTTCATTCCTTTTGGTTTATCAAATATGACCCAGCCAGAAACAGGACGCCTCTTTTTCTTGTGTTGCCGCGCCATATCTTTAATCCTCATCTGTATCACTATGGTGAAGATCGCGCGCAACCTCAGGCGAGCGAAGGAGGGCATCAATTTTTGAAAAATTATCAAAACTATTATCAAGTCGGAAACGCAGTTCTGGCATATATTTCATTTGTCGCAACGCATGACTGATTTCTCCACGGAGAAAACGACTATGTTTATTGAGGGTATCAACAACATCGGTATGAGAAGCATTTTTAAGAGTGCTGAGAGGTGATACAAAGCAAGTAGCAATTTTTAAATCTGGTGACATGCGTACTTCAGAGACAGAAATAACAATATCTTTTAAGATATCATCAAGCAAAATATCACGCTGTAATATATGCGCTATTGCATGACGTACTTGCTCTGCTACTCTAAGTTGCCGTTGTGATGGCCCTGCATTTTTCATCAAAGTTTTATCCTTGCTACAAGATCTCTTTTTTGACCATTTAGATAAGGAAAAAGAGATATTGTGTATAAAATCCAATCACTTTAACTCTGTCGTGAAATGAGGAAAGTTATTGGATTATTTTATAATGTGCGATTAATATGTTCGATACGGAAGGTCTCAATGATGTCTCCTGCACGCATGTCTTCATAATTTTCAAAGGCTATCCCACATTCTTGACCACTTTGCACTTCATTGACTTCATCCTTAAAGCGTTTGAGTGTTTTCAGCTTTCCTTCGTGAATAACGATATTATCGCGGATAAGGCGAACACCGGCTCCTCGTTCTATTTTACCTTCTGTAACACGACATCCTGCAACTTTTCCAATTTTTGTAATGTTAAAGACTTCTAGAATTTCAGCATTACCAAGGAAAGTTTCACGCTGTTCTGGTGAGAGTAATCCAGACATAGCAGCCTTGATATCGTCAACAAGATCATAAATGATGTTGTAATAACGAATTTCAATTCCTTGTGTTTTAGCAAAATCACGTGCCTGCTTATTGGCTCGAACATTAAAGCCAATTACAGCAGAGTTAGAAGCTTCTGCAAGAGAAATATCACTTTCGGTAATTCCTCCAGCACCAGAATGTACAATACGCGCACGAACCTCGTCATTTCCGAGTTTTTCCAATGCTGAAGCGATTGCTTCAATTGATCCTTGAACATCTCCTTTTATAATAAGAGAAAATTCCTTAACACCAGTCGTTTGCAATTTTGTCATCATCTGTTCAAGAGAACCACGCGAACCAGTTTGCCGCGCAACAGCTTTATCACGTGCTAATCGTTGCCGATATTCAGAAATTTCACGTGCTTTTGCTTCATGTGTGACAACAGCAAAACGATCTCCGGCTTGTGGTGTTCCTTGCATGCCTAAAATTTCAATTGGTGTAGAGGGAACGGCCTCTTTGACATGGCGGCCATGGTCGTCAATCAAAGCACGTACACGACCCCATTCATTTCCAGCAACTATAATATCAGAAGGGTGTAATGTACCTTTTTGAACAAGAACTGTTGCAACAGACCCACGTCCGCGATCCAATTTGGCTTCAATGATAACGCCCTCTGCAGTTCGTTGAGGATCTGCTTTCAGATCAAGCATTTCAGCTTGAAGAAGGATAGCTTCGAGAAGTTTATCAAGATTTTGACCAGTTTTAGCAGAAACTTCAACGTCCAAAGTTTCTCCGCCCATAGTTTCAACAAACACTTCATGTTGTAGAAGTTCTGTACGCACTTTTTGTGCATTCGCAGCTGGTTTATCAATTTTGTTGATAGCAACAATGATAGGTACACCAGCAGCTTTCGCATGATTGATTGATTCAATCGTTTGAGGCATAACACTATCATCAGCGGCTACAACGAGAACAGCAATATCAGTAACACGAGCTCCGCGTGCACGCATAGCGGTAAATGCAGCATGACCTGGTGTATCAATAAAGGTAATTTTTTGACCGTTTTGTTCTACTTGATAGGCACCAATATGCTGCGTAATACCTCCTGCTTCGCCAGAAACAACATTTGCTTTACGAATAGCATCCAAAAGAGAAGTTTTTCCGTGGTCAACATGGCCCATAATGGTTACAACAGGGGCGCGCTGCTGCATGTTTTGAGGATTATCTATTATATTAAAAATACCTTCTTCTACGTCAGATTCTAAAACACGTTTAACAGTATGGCCAAATTCAACAGCGATGAGTTCGGCAACATCTGCATCAATAACATCGCCAGGTTTCATCATTTGTCCTTGTTTCATCAAGAATTTAATCACATCAACAGAACGCTCAGTCATACGTTGTGCGAGCTCTTGAATGGTAATCGTTTCAGGAAGAACAACTTCGCGAGAAATTTTTTCTCTTGGTTCTTGATTTTGTGCACGCTTAAACTTTTCCTGTCTACGCCGCATTGCAGCCATTGAGCGCCCACGTGCGCTTCCTTCTTCATCCAGTGCACTATTCAGAGTTAGCTTTCCGCGTCTCCGCTCATCAGCTCCTTTGACAACTTTGGGTACACGTATTTCTGATTTAGCAGGATTAGCACGTCGACTATGCCGTTCTTCCTCTTTATTGTCATCTATTTTGCGTTTTTCAACCACGGTTGTGTGTTTAGGCGCAATAGGAATATCTGTCTGTTCAATGAGAGGGGGAACAGGTGGAGTCTGTACTGGCAATATTTCTTCTTCTTGTTGGAGATGTATTTCTTTTTCTTTAATTTCTTTCTGTAAAATTTCTTCACGCTCTTTAGCGCGTCTTGCTTCTTCTTCGGCTTGTTCTCGCGTTATTTTTTCTTGGATATGTGCTTCTTCTAACGCGCGAAGTCTCGCTTCCATTTCAGTTGATGAAAGATTGCTTTTGGTCACAGATTCTTGAGGCTTTTTCCCCTCAAAACGCGGTTTAGAACGCTGGGGGGCCACATGCGGCTTTGTAATGGGCTGTAGGGTTTCAGCTTTTTCATCAGGTCGCGTAATTTTACGCCGTTTGGTTTCGACAACGACAGCCTTCGTACGGCCATGACTAAAATTTTGTTTAACCGTGCTCGTTTCCAAGACAGACCTCTTGAGAGTTAGTGTCTTCTTGACGGTTGTTTTGTCGTTGTTATTTTCACTCATTGTACTTCCTTCACGGCTTGTGCCGTCATCTCACTAGACTTACTATGCTTGTCGTCACGATAGCTGATCAATTTACATGTTGTTTTGAGAAATCCTTCAGCAGCTTTTGTGTCCAGTAAGGCCGCGTGCATTACAGGATTAGAGCCAAAAGCCACTCGCATTTCATCACTTGTAAATAAAGATATGGTTTTTATAGTCCGATTTGTTTGTTGTTGTATTGAATGGATGGCCTGTGCAATTTTTCGTTTCCCATCTTCTGTTGCTTCTTTAGCATGAAGTACAAGAATAACTTTACCAGAGCGGATAGCAGCGTCAACCTTTGTTGCTCCCATAACAATTGCTCCCGCTTTTCGTGCCATGGAAAGGCTTGAAAGAGCGGCTTTTAGTAAAAGCGTATCAACAATATGCACAAGATTTGGTGCAACCTCAACATCTGTTTTAAAATTTCTATGAAAAGCTTTCTGTTTGATTGCTTTCTCAATAACAGCGTGATGGGCAGAAATCCAAACGCCACGCCCTGGTAAATTCGCTTTAAGATCAGGAACAATTTGGTTATTGGGACCAATAACAAAACGGATCAGCGTTTGTGCTGAAGCATTTTTTCGGGTCACAATGCAAGTCCGTTCGTTCATTTAAAGTGTATCCACATCCAAATCATCTGTTTTTTCATTTTCTGCAGAATTTTCATCTTCTACAGGACTTTCTGTAACAAGATCAGCTTGGTCTATCCAGCCTGCTTGTACACGTGCGGCTAAAACCATAGCTTCTGCATCTGCGCGTGTAATGTCAAAAGGGGTTAAAATACCAGAAAAATTCTGTGTTTGACCTTCTTTACGTTCTCTCCAACCAGCTAAATCATCAACGGCATAGCCAGCAAAGTCTTCTATTGTTTTTACACCATCTTCACCTACAGCAACCAACATAGCACTTGTCATTCCAGGAAGTGTTCGCAATTCGTCAGAAACTCCAAGCTTTTTGCGTTTTTCATCAAGTTCTTTTTCTTGATGATCAAGATATTCGCGGGCACGACTTTGGATTTCAGCGGCGGTATCATGGTCAAAACCATCAATAGAAGCGATTTCTTCAAGATCAATATAGGCGATTTCTTCAATAGAAGAAAAACCCTCTGATGCCATAACCTGTCCGATCATTTCGTCAACCTCTAAGGCTTCCATAAACAATTTACTCCGTTCAGTAAATTCTTTTTGACGATTTTCAGATTCTTCCTTTTCCGTTAAAATATCAATGTTCCATCCTGTTAGTTGCGAAGCCAAGCGAACATTTTGCCCACGTCGTCCAATAGCAAGGCTAAGTTGATCATCTGGCACAATAACTTCAATCCGTTCAGCATCTTCATCAAGGATGATTTTAGAAACTTCAGCAGGTTGCAGTGCATTAACGACAAATGTTGCCGCATCAGGCGACCAAGGAATAATATCAATTTTTTCGCCTTGTAATTCAGCAACAACAGCTTGTACACGACTTCCTCGCATTCCAACGCATGCTCCAACAGGATCAATGGAACCATCACGTGAAATAACGGCGATTTTAGCCCGTGAACCTGGATCACGAGCAACAGATTTGATTTCTATAATACCATCATAAATTTCTGGTACTTCCATAGTGAAAAGTTTTACCATAAATTGGGGATGTGTGCGTGAAAGGAAAATTTGCGGACCACGCGTTTCACGGTGTACATCATTGACAAAAGCACGAATGCGATCTCCATAGCGGAATGATTCACGAGGAATTAATTCATCACGGCGAACAATAGCTTCACCGCGTCCTAGATCAACGATGACGTTACCATATTCCACACGCTTAACTGTACCAGAAATAATTTCACCAACTTTATTTTTGAATTCTTCATATTGCTGATCGCGCTCTGCATCGCGTACTTTTTGTACAATAACCTGTTTAGCAGATTGTGCTGCGATACGTCCAAAATCCATAGGAGGTAAAAGATCAGCAAAAAAATCACCAATTTTTGCTTCTGCTTGACGTTTGAGAGCATCAGACAAAGTAATTTCCGTTGTATAGTCTTCAACGACATCAACGATTTTAAGCAGGCGCTGTAATTTAATTTCACCTGTTTTAGAATTGATTTCAGCACGAATATTGGTTTCTTGACCATAACGAGAACGTGCTGCTTTTTGAATAGCATCAGCCATCGCAGAAATGACAATTTCACGGTCGATTGACTTTTCACGTGCAACAGCATCTGCAATTTGCAGAATCTCAAGCCTGTTAGCGCTTGTAGCCATCAATTTTCTCCTTCTTTGTGCCACACGATGGGTATTTCCCAGTGATATTATTTTTTGAAATTGAGCGTCTGTATAGAGTCGTTAGCGTTCTCTTCGGCAATGAATTGTTGACTTAAATCTTTATTTTGTTTCAATGCATCGCGAATAAGCTCATCGGTAAGCACTAAATGCGCATTTATGATATCACAAAAGGAAATAGGGGTATACATGGCTTCTCCATAAGCAGCTTTATCAGTGTTTAAAATAAATCCATCTTGCGTGATATTTGTAAGTGTCCCACGAAATTTTCGGCGCCCATCAATTGTTATTTTGGTTTCAATTTTTGCAAGATGCCCTTGCCAATGAAAAAAATCAGATTTTCTTACCAATGGACGATCAATTCCAGGTGATGAGATTTCTAAATGATATTTGCGTTCAATAACATTTTGTACATCAAGGAGGGGAGAAACAGTTCGACTAACAGTTTCACAATCTTCTATGGTCATAGAACCATCGGCACGTTCAACCATAATTTGAAGTGTTAAACCATTTTGACCAAGAAGTTTTACACGAACCAAACGAAAACCTAAAGGTTTAAGTAGTGGTATGACAAGAGCAGCAACCTGTGCTTCGATACCATCTTCTTCAAACAGGCGCGGTTCGTCAAGATTGCTTATTTTTTCAGCTTCGTTCATACATTTTATCCGAGTTGGTTTCATCAGTTTTATGATATTAAAAAAGAGCGGGTCCAACGGCCCACTCTTCATCATAAGACCAAGAATTTAACTATTGATACTCTTAAATTCAAAATTTTTCAAGTTGTTTATGAGAAAAGCGCTTGATCATTTATTTCTTGATAAAGGTAAGATAGGCAGGCGTTCGTCCTTCGCGTAAAGCTTTTGCTTCATAGCGGGTTCCGCTCCATAGTGGATAAGGGAGTTTCCAGTCTTGAGGGCTTTCTGCTTTCCATTCAAAGTGATCATGTTGTGCACAATGATACAAAGTCCAGTTTACATAACTGTCTATATCGCTAGCAAAGCGAAAAAATTTTCCTATTTTAAGAACACGAGCAAAACGGTTAAGATTTTTTATGTTGATGAAGCGTCGTTTCCAGTGTTTCTTTTTCGGCCAAGGATCAGGATAGAAGAGGTCTATTCCATCAAGCGAGTTATCAGGGAGCCAATCAAGAAGGCGTGTAGCATCATCATTATAGAGGCGAAGACGATTTTGATGGTTTTGATGCTGTTCAAGAGACGATAATATTTTTGCCATGCCATTGATAAAGGGCTCGACGCCGATAAAACCGGTTTTTGGAAAATATGCCATTTCATGAAGTAAATGTTCACCTCCACCAAAACCGATTTCAAGTCGAATTTCTCTTACTTTGCTTGAAAATAAGGATGTAAGGTTTAAGGGAGGAGGGACATTTAAATCAATATTCAAACTGGGGAGAAGCATTTGTATACGTGTAAGCTGACTGTCTCGAAGTTGTTTTCCTTGTCGGCGTCCAAAAAATGCTTCACTCTTACGTATATTATGTTTAATCATGGGATTTGGATCATTGTTTGAAGCGTTTTCACGAGATCAGTTTTTTCCCATGAAAACGAACCATCGTGTTTTGGTTTACGACCAAAGTGACCATAGGCAGCTGTTTTCGCATAAATAGGTTTATTGAGGTCAAGATGTTTTCGAATGCCGGTAGGTGAAAGGTCCATTATTTTGCGGATGGCTTCTTCAATAACCTTTTCATCGACTTTTCCTGTTCCATGAAGATTAAGATAAATAGATAAAGGTTGTGCAATACCAATTGCATAGGAGAGTTGAATGGTGCATCTCTCTGCTAAATGAGCAGCAACAATATTCTTAGCCAGATAGCGTGCCGCATAGGCAGCAGAACGATCAACTTTTGTTGTATCTTTTCCTGAAAAAGCACCGCCTCCATGGGGTGCTGCACCTCCGTAAGTATCCACAATAATTTTGCGTCCCGTTAATCCGGCATCGCTTTGAGGGCCTCCAATGACAAATTTTCCTGTTGGGTTAATATACCAACTGCATTGAGCTGCAATGGGAATGTCATGTAAAGCTTGGCGAATGTAAGGTTCAACCACTGTACGTACTTTATTGGAATCCCAGCTTTCATCAAGGTGCTGCGTTGAAAGAACAATGGATGTGACCTCTATCGGTTTTCCATTTTTATAACGTATGGTTATTTGGCTTTTAGCATCTGGTCCTAATTTTCCAGTTTCTCCCTCTCCTTTATGACGAGCTGCGGCAAGAAGTTTGAGAATTTTATGCGCATAATAAATTGGCGCAGGCATGAGATCAGGTGTTTCACGGCAAGCATATCCAAACATGATACCTTGATCACCCGCTCCTTCTTCACCATGCCGATCCGTAGCATTATCAACCCCTCTTGCTATATCAGCTGATTGTGGGCGCAAAAGAACATCAATTTTAACAGTTTTCCAATGGAAGCCTGCTTGTTCATAGCCAATGGTACGAATAGCACGGCGCGCTGCTGTACGAAAACGTGTAGGATTAATGAGTGGAAAGCTAGTTTCATCATAGATGAATTCTTTATTTTTATCTTTTTTTAATAGCGTATCGGGAACACGTACTTCACCAGCGATAACAACACGGTTGACACTGACGAGAGTTTCACAGGCAACGCGTACTAACCATGGATCAGTACCAGTCTTTTCAGCTTCTTTATAGATCATATCAACGATTTCATCGGAAATACGATCACAAATTTTATCAGGATGTCCTTCCGATACCGATTCGCTCGTAAAAAGATAATCTTGATGCGGCATAGGAACTCCTTCAAAAAAGAAAACCAACGATTTAATCAATTGCTTACTAAAGTCGTCACCATTTGCTAATTCTACAGCAAATAGTCAATGCAAATGTATATGAATAAAAGAGAAAAGATATAATTTTAATTTATAACTTATTTGTCAAATCTTCCTCAGAAAGTGCTTTTGCCAAGTCAATAATTTTTCGACGCACTTTAGCATCAGATATATTTGTAAAAGCGCGCATGAGCTGAATCCCTTCGCTGCTAGAACAAAAGTCTATAAAATTGTGTTCACTTTCAGCAAAACCCTCTACTTGTTGGGAGGTAATACCTTTATCAAAAAAGTAAGAAACAGGAACATCCATAATTTCCGCTATCGCTTGAAGACGGCTGGCACCAATACGGTTTGTTCCTTTTTCATATTTTTGGATTTGCTGAAAAGTAATTCCTAATTTTTCGCCTAGTTTCTCTTGAGTGAGTCCTAAAATATTACGACGTAAACGGATACGAGTTCCAACATAGATATCTATAGGGTCAGGTTTTTTTCTAGTTTCGGTCATAATGCAACTCTTTATTTCCAGCATTTTTCTTCTAAACCAACATCATATTTATGCGCAGTTGATTTATCATATAATTAAAACAATATGTAATATTTTTTCCCAATATCACTGGTACACGCAACACAATACCGTACAAAGGGCACTTGAATCATTTAAGCTGTTTTGTAAAACCAAAACCAATACGACACAATAGCATAAGGATGAATAAGATAAAAGTAGAGAAAGTTCTGTATTCATTGCTTCCTATAGGGGTAATGGATGATGGAACTTGTGAATCAATAATGCCCACAGCATTTTGTCGAAGAGCTACAACGATTCGTCCATAAGAATCAATAACAGCTGATATGCCATTATTGGCGGCCCGTATGAGGGGGATTCCCAGTTCAACGGCACGAAGCTGTGCTTGTTGAAGATGTTGATAGGGTCCAGGTGTTACACCAAACCATGCATCATTTGTAATATTAATAATTGCTTGAGGTGGGGAGCCTTTAAAAGTCATTTCATGGGGAAATATTGCTTCATAACAAATTAAGGGTAGATAAGAAAATCCGTTTGGCATTGTAACAATTTTGCGCACACTTGCAGCACTATATCCACCAATATTATCAGCAAGGGTACGCAATCCAATTTTTTTCAATAAACTCTGATAAGGAAGATACTCACCAAAAGGAACCAAATGAAGTTTATCGGAAGTATTTAAAATATTACCTTGAGCATTAATGACTGCAATTGTATTAAAATATTGTGTTTGGGAATGAGGTAGATCATTGCTGGCGCGTATTGCTCCAACAATAGCCCATTGTTTAGGTTTTAAAAGAGAGGCAATGCGCATTGTGATAGATGAATTATCATAGAGAAGGTAAGGAACGGAAGCTTCAGGCCATACGATAAAATCGGGTTCTGAATTTTGATCGGTTGTTGGCGTTGCACTTAGCTTCATATGTGCTTCCAACATAGATTCTCGTGTATTATCACGCAATTTTATATTTTGTTGGATGGACGGTTGAACAATGCGCACCCAATAAGCACTTTTTTGATCTTCAGTTGTGTTTTCTATAGTATGAAGACGATAAAACCCAAAACCACAGTGAATGAATATAAGTGATAAGCAAAGAGAAAGTGCCACTTTCTTTTTTTCATCCGTTAATAAAACAGTTGGCAAACTGTAGGCTAAGACAGCAAGAATATTCATTCCGTAAAGTCCTACGATTGCATCAGATTGCATGAACATTGGGGTTGGCATGGCTGTATAGCCAAGAGAATTCCATGGAAATCCTGTGAATAAAAACGCACGCAACCACTCGGATAATCCTAATGCAAAGGCTAAAACAAAAAAGCGTGCTATTCCTTTTGTCCATAATAAACCGACAATGAAACCAGAAAAAAACCAATAAAGAGAAAGGTAGAGTGGAGGGAATAAAATGGCTAATGGGACTGCCCAACCAAAAGAATCTGGATCTGTTAACAAAGCATTGCATAGCCACCAAAGGCCGCAAATAAAATAACTAAAACCAAAGGTTCCACAGCTTAAAGCGTAAGTAAAAAAATGTTTTTTATTGTTTTTGGTGGCCCGTATTGAGTCAAGTAAAACAATAAAGAGAGGGAAAGTTAAAAAGCAAAGAGGCGTTAAATAAAAGGGTGGAAGTGCAAAAGAAGTAAGAGCACCACACAGAAATATCCATGCTTGGCGCTTCCAGCCTGTAACAGAGAACAAAAAAACGATGAAATTGTTTAAAAATACTGGACTATTCTTTAGGGATGGCATTGTTCTCAAGATTCTCATTTTTGGGAATGCGAAAAATGCGCAATCGTTTAATCCGGCGTTTATCAGCTTCTAAAATACGAAATCTATAGCCAGGTACAGCTTCGACAATTTCACCTTTAGCAGGAATGCGATCAAGAATTGAGACGATCAAACCACCAATAGTATCAACTTCATCACCATATTCCCCTACGATAAAATCAGGACCAAGAGCTTTCTCCACATCTTCTAGTTCAGTTCTTGCATCAACGAGCCATTTATTATTTGGTTCACGTACGATAGCATTGTCGACATTATCATGTTCATCTTCGATATCCCCAACGACTAACTCAACAATATCTTCCATTGAAACGAGACCATCTGTTCCTCCATGTTCATCAATAACTAAAGCCATTTGAGTTCGTGTAGTTTGCATCCGTGTTAATAATTTGCTTGCAAGCATAGAACTGGGAACAAAGAGAACTGTTCGGATCAAATCCAATTCACCGATTGGAGTATGCAAGTCTGTATGGTTTAATTGAAGCAAATCAGATTTTTGTTCGGTTTTTGTTGGGTTGATAATAAAGCGAGTGATGTAGTTAAGAATATCGCGGATATGGATCATGCCGCGCGGATCATCTAAAGTTTCAGCATAAACGGGGATACGAGAATGACCAATTTTTGCAAAACATTTAAGGGTTTCTCCAAGAGAGGTGTTTATTTCTAATGCTTCGATTTCAGAACGAGGTATCATAACATCATCCACGCGTGCTTCACGTAAGCGTAAAATGTTATGCAGCATAGTACGTTCTTCAGGTGAGAAGAGGGCGGTATCTTTTTCATTGTTAGTCGTGAGTGCAACGGTAAGATCATCGCGCAGTGACGTAGATGCACAATTACGACCCCGTAAGAATGAAAATAAATGATTCATCAGGGAATATTTCTCTGTATGATTCGTCTGTTGAGAGGGGTCTTTTTCATTATTAGAAGATGCTTGACTATTATTTTGTGCATTTATTTTGTTTGCCATGGTTTTGAAATCTTTTAGACTTTCTTTTTTATAATAGATAAATAAGAGGCTTTAAATGGTATGCTGGTAATATTGATTTTAAAAGTTAAATTTTATCATTGATAGACAATTATGCGTAAGGATCTTTTATGGAAAGCTTTTGAAGAATTTCTCTTTCGAGCTTTTCCATTTTATATGCTTCATCATCAGTTTCATGGTCATAACCAAGCAGATGCAAGATACCATGAACAATCATATGTGTTAAATGGTCTTGAAATGTTTTTCCTTCTTTCTCTGCTTCGAAAACAACAGTTTCTCGGGCAATAATAATATCACCGAGTATGGGACCAGGTCGATTTCCAGCTTTAAGTGGAAAAGCAGGAAAGGATAATACATTAGTAGATTTGTTTTTGTTGCGCCATTGTGCATTGATTTGTGCCATATGTTCATCATCCGTAAAAAGCAGGCTAATCTCGCTTACAACATTTGCCAATGAAACATGATGCATAGTTGCCATTAATGCTTTTTCAGTGATATTATAAAGCATTTTCTCATCATTCCACCCTGCGCTTTTAATCATTATATCAATAATAATCATGATGAATCAAATTCATTTTTTAATGCATCGCATGCGAATGATTTTTTTTTATTTTGTATTTCGGAATCACGATCATAAGCACGAACGATAGCAGCAACAAGTGGGTGGCGTACAACATCTTTTTCATCAAAATGCACAATTGCAATATTTTCTACATTTGAAAGAATGCGAATTGCTTCAATGAGACCTGATTTTTGCCCTGTAGGCAAATCAATTTGGCTTACGTCACCGGTAACAATCATACGTGTTCCTTCTCCAAGACGTGTGAGGAACATTTTCATTTGCATGGGCGTAGTATTTTGTGCCTCATCAAGAATAACAGCAGCATGGGCAAGTGTTCGTCCGCGCATAAAGGCGAGAGGAGCAATTTCTATGACACCAGAGGCTAAAATGCGTTCTATTTTTTCAGCGGGCATCATATCATAAAGAGCATCATAAAGTGGTCGTAAATATGGGTCGACTTTTTCTTTGAGATCACCGGGAAGAAAACCAAGATGTTCTCCAGCTTCAACAGCCGGACGTGAGAGAATAATTCGCTCAATGATACCACGTTCTAGAAGCATTGCAGCATGAGCAACAGCAAGATACGTTTTTCCTGTTCCTGCTGGTCCTACACCAAACACAAGTTCAGTATGCTCCATAGCACTTATGTAAGCGTCTTGTGTTGGAGTTCTTGCATGAATTATTTTTTTATGGGTACTCAACCGAGCTGCTATACGTTTCGTTGCAGATTTGTGTGTTATTGTGTCTTCTTTCTGCTTCTTTGGTATATTTGCCATAGCAATCGCTCCTTTTATATCTGATAAAGTGAGCTCTTGATGTGTTTTGGCACGTTCATAAAGCTGCTGCAATGCATATTGCGCACGTTTTATAACAGAAATATTTCCACGGATTAAGACTTCATTACCACGCGGATGAATACTAAGTTCGAGTTTTTTTTCGATATAAGCGAGATTTTCGTCAAATTTACCAAAAACTGCTTTTGCATATTTATTATTTTCGAAAATCAAAACAACTTGGCTCACATCTGAAGCGCTTGTTTGTTTCAAGGTATCAGCCTTTTCAAGGGACATATTTACTTTTTCTTTAATACGCTTTATTTTTTCGGTTGAAGCTTTCAGCCTATTCTCCATATTTACATAAATATTGCACATTTTGTTAAGTAAACTTTATAAAAGACAATTTTTACAAAAAGTGCACGCTTTAGATGTAATCATTTGCTTTTAAAATAAAAGAGTTTTCCAAAATATTTATTTTTGAACAAGGTATTAGAGGCATGCTTATCTATTTGTCACTTCACCAACAAAACTGTTTGAGCTTGCATTTTTAATATGAATTTCTATCACGCTACCTGTAGAGGCTTCTGTATCGACAACAACAGGTAAAAGCCAAGGGGAACGCCCTACCATTTGCCCTGAGTGACGTCCAGGTTTTTCGATGAGAACGTTCGTTTTTTGATCAATTTTAGAACGCAAAAACGCATTTTGTTGCTCAAGGAGAAGGGCTTGTAAATGTTGAAGTCGGGCATCTTTTACAGATTCATCAACATGATTTTTCATTGTGGCTCCCACTGTTCCAGGACGGGGGGAATATTTAAAAGAATAAGCTGAACTGTACTGTACTTGTTGAATAAGTTTAATGGTTTCTTCAAAGTCTTCATCTGTTTCTCCTGGAAACCCTACAATAAAATCGCCTGAAAAGGCGATATCTGGCCGTGCGGTTCGAATTTTTTCGATAAGATGAAGATAATGAGAGCTTTTGTGTTGTCGGTTCATGGCTTTTAAGATGCGATCTGAACCTGATTGAACAGGAAGATGGAGGTAAGGCATTAACATATCAAGATCTCGATGCGCGGCAATAAGGCTATCATCCATATCACGTGGGTGGCTGGTTGTGTAACGCAAACGCTTTAAACCATCGAGTTTTGCGAGATGATAAAGAAGATCGCCAAGACGCCAAGTTTTGCCATCAGCACTTTGTCCATGCCAACCATTGACATTTTGTCCAAGCAGCGTAATTTCTTTGACACCCGCTTCGATGAGTTGAAGGGCTTCCTCGGTAATTTGCTCGACAGACCGTGATATTTCAGCACCGCGTGTGTAAGGAACAACACAAAAAGTGCAAAATTTATCGCAACCTTCCTGTACTGTTAAAAATGCGCTAACACCTCGTTTTCTTACTGCATGTTTATTATGGGGCGGCAAATGAGCAAATTTATCTTCAACAGCATAGTCTGTTTCGATAATTTTTTTCCCTTGTTTGGCTTTTTCTAACAATTCTGGCAAGCGATGATACATTTGCGGACCAATAACAAGATCCACTGTTGGAGCACGGCGCAAGATTTCACTTCCCTCAGCTTGTGCAACACAACCTGTTACACCAACCATCAGGGGTTTATCAGGTGTGCGCTCTTGACGCATAACGCGCAAACGACCAAGATCAGAATAAAGTTTTTCTGCTGCTTTTTCACGAATATGACAGGTATTAACAAGAATAAGATCGGCATCATTGGGAATTTGTGTTGTCACATAGCCTTGCGAACTGAGGCTATCAGTCATCCGTTGGCTATCATAAACGTTCATTTGACATCCATAGGTTTTGATAAAAACCTTTTTAGGAGCAACAGGAGGCGTATTTTTAGGATTTACTTTATTCATAGCGCATGTGTAAATGTTTTTTACACAAATCTCAATCTATTTGCTTAAAAGTTTTTTGCATGATAATTGCATCACCACGACCATTTTTTGACACGTAGTAGGCAAGACGTTCAGAAATTTTTTGAAATTCAAAGCGTTGATAAAGGTTCAAAGCAGAAAGATTTGTGGCTTCTACTTCCAAGAATAATTTTATAGCGCCCTTGTCGTGAAGATGGTGAACTGTACGATCGATAAGAAAGGTACCAATTCCTTTTTGACGATAATGAGGATGAACAGCAATTGTGATGATTTCTGCTTCATCAAGGATGAGACGGCATAGGCAAAAGCCTAAAATTTGATCAGAGTGATCAATGAGAAAAGCTTTGTATCCGAAGATAGAGTGATCTGTTAAGAAATTATCAAAAGCTTGTTTTTCCCAAGAAGGGGTAAAACAATGCTGATGAATTTGATGAAGAGAAGCACTATCATTAACTTGTAGCGGAGCAATTCCAAAATTCTTTTTTGTCAATGAAAATTTGGGCATTATTTTTTTTGTGGTAAAGAAAAATTGGTTTGTTGTTTTGCATCAGCGCTGCGTAGATAGAGTGGGCGAGGTGAATTTTTTGATTGTTTGTTTGCAGCAAGATAAGCATAGTTTACAATATCGGCCGCTTCGCAGGGGATTTTTTCTAGGACAATTTTTTCGTGTATTTTATGGTTTTTAATATGCTCCACAACGACATCAGCAGCTGGGCCAGTCAGTCGGGTTTTTTTTGGCAAATCTTCGAGGATATTTTCAATTGTTTTTAATCCCGGCTCTCCCAAAGGTGTGAGCTCATTATGAAAATTTTGATGGTAGAACATCCCTCTCCCTGCTTCAATGACAACAGTAATTGCCGATGCTGTACTTTTATTGTTTATAACTTGTGCTGCTAACGCTTCAAGAGCACTCACTCCAACAGCTGGTATTTCAAGTGCTAATGCCAAAGCGCGCGCTGTTGCAACACCGACACGTACACCAGTAAATGATCCAGGTCCAATATTGACAGCAATACGCTCAACTTGATCAAGCGTCATATTGGCTTGTTTCATTATTTGTGTAATCTGCCCAATAATTTTTTCGGCATGTCCTTTGTTCATGCGTTCATTGATACGCGCAATAACAGATTTATGACGAATAAGCGCAACAGCACAATAAATTGAAGCAGTATCTATAGCAAGGATAAGCATAAAAATATTTTAGTTGAATAAAACGATAAATAAAAGTCCTGCTGTATTTTTAATCTTTTCATTATCGTATATTTCATTTGTAAGAAAGTTACTAGTGCCAATAAGCAACAATATCTTTTTATGGGATAGAACGAGATGTTGATTTAATCCTTATTTTTATCACTTTTTGAATGAGTACCTTGAGTATTGTAAGATTCTCTTATTTTAAGTCTACTTATGGTGAAACAATTAAAGTTATTAGCTTGTATATTACAAGCGGAGTTAGCGTATGAATCAAAACTGTTGAAGAAAAGAATAAAAACTCCTTCACGAATCGTTTAAATGTAAGGGTTGTCACAACTTGTAAGCTATCAAATAGTACTTTGATGCCACTTGTATTACATAGTAAGTAAAAGTAATTTAAAAGAGGAAAAGTTATGACCCCACATTTTTTCCAAATAAGAACATATTCTATCCGTCTTTATATAAAAAACTCAGCGTAATGAGAGCAGATGAAAGAAATGGCATTGTTTTGCATGAGTTACGTATTTTGATACTACCCTGTTGCAAATCATTATGGACTGAAAAGCACATTTGACAGTTTTCACTTAAATATCAGCTCTTTCAATTTTTTGTATAGAATAATGAGCAGTATTTTAGAACTTTTTCTGGTTTATGAAAGAACTGATTTTAATAATAATGAGGACTTTGGGTTGATTGTATACTACGTTGAAAAAATAATAATCAATGCACATTTAAAATGTTATATGATTTAAATCATTCAATTGTATCATAAGAAGGCTACAAATACCGAGAATAATGATGGAGCAGGTTGAAGCCAAAATGACGCGCCATCCTGCTTTTTTTAGTGATCGGATATCAACACCTAATCCTAGTGCAGCCATTGAGATAACAGTAAACAACTGGGCAATAAATTTGATGGGATTGATAGCCTTTTCAGGGATAAGACCACTTGAGCGAACAAGCATCATGATAATAAAGCCAATGATAAACCATGGGACGAGGGTATGTAAACGCAAGCGTGTTTCTGCTGATCGGCGATAAATGATTGATAGAGTAAAAATAACAGGGCCTAACATGAGAACCCGTACTAATTTGACAATTGTTGCAATTTGAACACTTAGAAAAGAGATAGGTGCTGTTGCTGCTAAAACCTGTGGTACAGCATACACAACCATGCCAGCAAGCACACCATATTGGCTAAATGACAAATTCAGAGATGGATGTAAAAAGGGTAGAAATAAAATAATAAGAATTCCTAAAAGAGCAGTGAAGGCAATTGATGCGGCTACATCGTCATGTTTTGCTTTTATAACAGGTGCAACGGCGACAATAGCTGAATTGCCACAAATAGCATTCCCACAAGCGACCAGCATTGCCAAATGTGTAGAAAGCCCGAAAAGTCGGCCGATGGCAAAGCTCAGGATAATTGTTACGAATATCACGAATATGATACTAGCAAGCAAATTCCAACCAGCTGAAAGGACTGCGTTAATGCTAATGCTTGCTCCTAGAAGAACGATAGCAATTTCGAGAAGTGTTTTTGCACAAAAGGTGATACCTTTTTGAAAATATGTTGGCAAAGAAAAACAACTACGGATAATTGATCCTAGAAGAATTGCCAAAACAAGGCTTTCAAGCCACGCTTCCGTGAAAAGCTGTTTTTCTACAACTTCTAAGCCATAAGCTAAGGCTGATATGAGTAAACATACTAAAACACCAGGACCAAAGTCGTTTAAAAGTGAGAGATTTTTCTTTATCATTTTAATATTCCCCCGTCATTAAAGAGCTAAAGGTTAAGAAGAAAAAGCTTTAAAGATTTGTTCTTGCTTGTACAGCTGCTGCTAAAGTTCCATCATCAAGATAATCAAGCTCACCTCCTACAGGAACACCATGAGCAAGTCGCGTAATTTTAACTGGAAAATTAGAAAGCTGATCAGTGATATAGTGAGCAGTTGTTTGACCTTCGACAGTCGCATTGACAGCAAGAATAATCTCCGTAATAGGGTTTTGTACAACACGCTGTATTAAGGTGGCAATGTTGAGTTCGTCAGGACCTATTCCATCTAAGGGGGAGAGTCGTCCACCCAACACATGATAACGTGCGGCTAAAGTTTTTGCGCGCTCAAGGGCCCACAGATCAGCAATATCCTCAACAACGATGATTGTTGTATCATCGCGGCGCAAATCTGTACAAATTGAACAAGGATCAATGGTATCGACATTTCCACAAACAGAACAAATACCGACTTTTTCGATAGCTGCTTGTATAGCCGCTCCCAAAGGCTCCAGCAATGTCTCCTTTTTTTTGATAAGATGAAGCGCAGCACGACGTGCTGAACGTGGACCAAGACCTGGTAACCGTGATAAAATCTGAATGAGACGTTCAATCTCAGGTCCTGCAATGTATTTAGACATATTTTTGTCTCACGGGAAAAAACCGTTTCATTAAAATGGAAGTTTGAAACCTGATGGGAGTGGTAGCCCTGCGGTCATACTTTTGGTTTTTTCTTCTATTGCAACTTCGATTTTTGTTCTTGCTTCATTATAAGCTGCCATAATGAGATCTTCAAGAATTTCACCTTCCTCAGGTTTGAGTAATGAAGGATCAATTTGAATTGCTGTTATAATATTTTTGCCATTTAAAGTGATATTGACGAGACCACCCCCTGCAGTGCCCACAGCTTGCAGATTAGCTATTTCCTCCTGAATCTTCTGCATTTTTTCTTGCATTTCTTTGGCTTTTTTCATCATGCTCATCATTTCACGCATAGGAATAGGTATCCTTATTCATCATTGATATCATTTTTATTTTTAAAAATATCAGCATTTTTAAAGGTATTGGAGAGTAAATCAAGATCATTTTCTTCTTTATTGAGTCGAATATCGACAATTTTTGCTTCTGGGAAATGATTGAGGATTTTCGCGATATCAGGATCTGTTTCTGCATTGGAAAAAAGAGTCTTTTGAATCGCTATACTTTCCTCCTGTAAGGTTGGGCCACCTCCTTCATTAACAAAAGTTATTGTCCAGCGTTTTTCAGTCCATTGAGATATCTTTTTTTCTATATCATGAGCAAGAAATTGTGGGGTATTTTCAGAAAGTCTCAAGGTAATATGCCCAGCTTCAAAAGAAACAGGATGAACAAATTCTTTAACAAGGAGTTTGAAAGGAACGTCATTATGCTGTTCGGCTAATTGAACAATATCGTGCAAAGAATTAATCACGAGAGTTTTAGGTTCAGTAATCTTTTCTGTTGTTTGCGTGACAGAATGCGATAAATTTGCAATCTTTTCAGAAAGATCAGTAGATTGAGAAGTTTCTAGAATTTCTGTTACTTCTTGGGCGCTGATTTTGTCATGGTTTTGATTTTTAACTAAATTTTCTGGTTGTAAGGAATGATCTAATTGGTTTTTCAAAGAGCTTTTTAAATCTGATTGATCGAGTAATGTATTTGAAACGCTCGAGGAAGCATGGGCTCCGACCATTGTTTCTTTTGTTATATTATTTGCATTTGTAGATTCTTGATGAGAAGAGTTTTTAACCAGTGTGAGAGGCGTTTTTTCTTGCGTAAGCTTTTTTAAAGCCTCATCAAGAGTTGGTAAGTCAGCCGTGTGAGCAAGACGAATTAAAAGCATTTCAGCGGCTTGAAGAGGACGTGCAGTTTGATTAACTTCCTGTAAACCTTTGAGTAACATTTGCCAGTTTCGGGATAAAATAGGAACGGAAAGTTTTTTTGAAAAGTCTAAACTTCTTAAACGTTGTTCTTCAGTCAGAGAGAAATCTTCCACTATTTCTGGTGTAAAACGTAAACGTGTGACCAGATGATTAAAATCGGCTAGTTCTGTCAATATAGTAAGAGGATCAGCACCTGCTTCATATTGACTGCGTAATTCATGTAACGCATTGACAACATCGCCCTTCATGATAAATTCAAAAAGATCAATAATACGTGCTTGATCCGCTAATCCTAACATTGTACGCACCGCAATAGCATTAACATTGCCATTGCTATGGGCGATTGCTTGATCAAAAATGGATAATGCATCACGTGCAGATCCTTCTGCAGCACGGGCAATCATAGAGAGTGCTTGATCTTCTACTTCTACCTTTTCATATTTCGCAATTTGACGCAAATGTGCACTCAAAGCTTTTGAGTCAATACGTCGTAAATCAAAACGTTGGCAACGCGAAAGAATTGTAATAGGAACTTTGCGAATTTCTGTTGTGGCAAAAATAAATTTCACATGGGAAGGTGGTTCTTCAAGAGTTTTCAATAAACCATTAAAGGCTTGTGTTGAGAGCATATGTACTTCATCGATAATATAAACCTTATAGCGTGCAGAAACAGGACGATAGCGTATTTGTTCAATAATTTCACGAATATCATCAATGCCCGTATGAGAAGCGGCATCCATTTCTATAACATCAATATGGCGTCCTTCGATAATTTGTGTGCAATGTTCACCAAGAGAGTCCAATACAGTTGTTGGTTGATCAATATCTTTTGTTTTATAATTAAGCGCACGTGCCAAAATACGTGCTGTTGTGGTTTTACCTACGCCACGAATCCCTGTTAACATCCACGCTTGTGCAATACGACCTTTTTCAAAGGCGTTGGTGAGAGTACGCACCATAGCTTCCTGACCAATGAGGTCAGAGAAGTTTTGGGGTCGATATTTACGAGCAAGAACACGATAGGCTGTTTCTACCGGTAAATTTTCCATGAGTATTTCCAACTTCGAAGTTCTTTATGCGTACATTTTGATAATACAAAAGCATAGATCAATACTGTAGTCTCATATAAAAGGATTTTTTCTTAATCAAATTATTTATGGGACAATTTGTTTAAAAATAACAAAACCCCTTTATTTGCTGCATACAAATGCTGCTCTGAAGATTAAAAATACCTCGCTAAAAGACAGCATAAAAAATAATTTCTTCAGCAAAATAGGAGGTTGGAACGATGACCCGTACCAGAACTCGTTGGGGCTGCTTCTTTCCAGACCTGACCCAGTTGGCGAGTAGTCCGTCCACCACCAACCTCCCAAGCTCATATTGTCGATTTGGAATGAAAAATCAAGATCAGAAACGAAAAATATCCTAAGAACGACGAAGAATTTTCCTTTGCGTTTAATTTATTGACATATAAACAACAAAGAGATTGTGGATTTACCAGTTTTTATAGCAGTAGCTCTTCATATTTATTTGGTATGAAAATATTTTTTCGCTTAAGATAGTCTGAATGTATAATTATTCTCATTCGCTGAAACATGTAAGAGTTTTAGGATAGACACGTCTGTTCTAAAACTACGAAATTGAATCATCAAAAATTTACAACAGTCAAAGAAGCAAATAAAGCAGATAGATCATGTAATTGGCTAACATTCGAAAGTCAGGGGGAAGAGTGCTATTTAAATAATTATAAAATATTGCTTTAATGGTGTTGCTCCTCTATACAAAAAATCCCAAACAGAATACATTTAATGTTGTACATTCACAGGCTTTTTAAAGAGCGATTGCTCAATACTCTTAACTATATTTCAAACTCTACTCGTAAATAGTATACATACTCTCCTTGAGATATAAGTCCATTGTGCACTATCCTTTTTATGCTTAATAAAAGTATAAATTTTAGCCCTCATACTACTTAACAACTCCCAATGTTGCGATCCCTTGCACTTGAAAGGCTTTATAAGAAGCATTTTTATTCCTTTTTTAATCGTTTTTACTCACACACCACTCTCATTTGTAACTTTCAAGGAAACGATTTTAATGGATTCAATATGAGATTTAAGATGGGAGGATCTTACTTTATTTGTGGTTGTAATTCAGTGTAAGAAAATCAAAGTCTTATAATGATAAGTCAATATATTAAATATCTTATAAGAGAACCACCTCATTTCTATAGTGAATGAGAATATCAAATATGTAATATTTTTTCTTTTAACGTATATAAATACTGAGTAGATGTTATCGCTCTTTTTTTGCGTGCTTGTTCTTTTAATTAAAAAACATTGATGTTTATCACAAGATGGATCAATATATGAATTTTCATTATTTGAGAAAAGGTTTCATATATTTTTAAGGGACTGTACTCATGCAAGAGAAGATGCAACATTAAACGCTATAGAAATAAGGGGGTACTGATTTTATAAGCATAAAAATGGTTCTTATTCGATATAAGCGACATTTTATAGTTTCAAATAATTATATCCTTTAATAAGGAGGGAAAAGCGAGATGAATTTTTACAAAAGCTGAATGAGTATGATTTAAAATGCAGCGAGGAATGCATCTGTAGAGCAAATTTTACTTTTCTGTTTATCTAAGTGATTTGGGTACGATGTGCTTTATAGTACTTAAAATAAAGCAGTTGCGAAGATAGAAGTTATATTCTTATTAAAAAAATAGCTCTGATAGTAGAAAATACAGAACAATTTAATTTTAGTCATTTAGTTTTCGCAAAAGTTCTTTAATATCTAACCTTATAAGCAGCTTAAGGTTTGCCATATTAGGATAAAAATAAGCTTTTCAGCGATTAGTTTTAATGGCTCATTATGCCCTATTTTGAAAAAAATACCTAAAAAAAGAATAACTCTACTCAAATTTAGATGTTATAGAAATATTGTTAATCATAATCTCCTGTGTCACAATTTGTTCCAACAACTTTTTTCTTCGTAATATTTTTAAAAATATAATGTCCTGACGAAGGAAAACTTATATGAAGAGATTTTATATTTTTTAGGATAAAGATCTTCTTTTCTTTATCATGGGTTATTTTCTTTTCATCATCAACAGCAATTCTCAATTTGTTTAAATCAGAAGGGGTAGAGTATGATAAAGTAAAGGATACTTTCTTCGGTTCAAAGATACTACAAGAGTATTCAGCTCCTTGATGGATTGTATCGGATGGGATGATCACAACACTTTCATCCAGCCCAAAATTCCATTTTCTCTCACCAAAGCCAGCAAACGCACCACTAGAGTAGGCGAGAATATTTGCGGCTAATAATCCTTGCATGAAGATTTTTTTCATTATCCTCTCCTTTTTCTAAAGTGAGGTGAATCATAAATCAATTTTTATAAAGATAAAAGCTCAAACTTAACGCTAAAATCAGGGCTAAGTTGCATTTTCTAGTTTTAAACCATGTTTAGAATGACATTAATCTAAGAGATTTGAATGCTCTATTATGTATAATAATTTGAATTGTTTTGAGAGCTAATTTAGAAGTTCGTTATCTTTATTGGAATATTGTCAGAGGAAATGACTTTTCTCAAGAAGCTCTCTTTGAATATATAAAAGGAAATAGATGGTACAAGCGTTTTTATTTTTGGTTACTGTGTTTTTTTACACTGGTTTTTATACAAGTTGAAGTGCTTTTTATCATGATATAATTTGTGAGAAAATATTATGCAAATAATTTATATATTCTGTTACGAGCTGTTTTTTCTTCTTCAGTTTTTATGAAGGGTGTTGAGTAGAAAAAAACGAGCTCTTTCAGGATACGTTGCATTATGAAATTTTTACGATGCTTTTTGATATCAACAAAAAATGATAGCAGCTTAATTGCTTTTATATATACGATGTTCGATCGTTTTGTGCTGGATAAGTACCGATAATACGCAGTTCTGCAGAAAAGAAAGATAATTCTTCTAAGGCAAGTTTCATCATCGGGTCTTCAGGATGTCCTTCAATATCAACAAAGAACTGTGTTGCATTGAAATTTCCACCAATTTGATAGCTTTCTAATTTTGTCATATTGATACCATTCGTTGCAAATCCTCCCATAGCTTTATAGAGAGCAGCGGGGACATTGCGCACTCGAAAAAGAAGACTGGTGATGATTTTTTCGCCATTTTGAGGTTTGTGGACATGTCGTTTGGAGCGTGAAAGGATGACAAAACGGGTAATATTATGAGGGTTATCTTCAACATCTCTTTCAAGAATATCAAGTCCATAGAGTTCTGCTGCGATTAAAGGTGCTAAGGCAGCCTGTGAACGTTTAGCATTTTTTTTAATAAATTTTGCAGCTCCAGCGGTGTCAGCAGAAACAACAGGTTTCCAACCGTTGTTTCGTATGATTTTTCGGCATTGTGCAAGGGCATGCGTATGGCTGTGGACGGTTTTAATTTCGTCATGTGTAACGCCGGGCAAAACCATGAGTTGAAAATGGATAGGTAAAAAATATTCATCAATAATATAAAGAGATGACTGTGGTAAAAGATGATGAATGTCTGCAACGCGTCCCGCAAGGGTATTTTCAATAGGGATCATAGCAAGATCAGCTTTCCCGCTTTCCACTAAATTAAGGGCGTCTTCGAAAGTAGCAGAGGGAACAGCATCCATATTGGGGAACATATTGGAGCAAGCAATATGGGAATTAGCGCCGTATTCTCCTTGGAAAGAAATTTTATTGGTTTTTTTAAGTATTTTCATGCTAAAATCTCACAAACTCTATCGAGATCATGTTGTGTGTCTACACCTAAGGGAATTGTATCGACTATTTCCACATCGATACGCATATTGTTTTCTAATGCACGTAATTGTTCAAGTTTTTCACGTTTCTCAAGTGGTGAGGGTTTGAATGATACAAATTTCTCAAGTGCTTCGCGCCTATAGGCGTATATTCCAATATGGTGATAAAGAGGACCCTCTCCATAAGGTGCTTTGGCGCGCGTAAAATAAAGAGCACGAAGGCGATTTTGAGAAAGCGGTGTACCAATGATTTTGACAACATTGGGATCTCTTGTTTCATTTTCTTCAATGATTTTGGCACCCAAGGTTGCAATATCAGTAAAGCTATTTTCTAAAGGGCGTAGCGCACGAATGATTTCACGAGGCATGATTGTTGGTAAGTCACCTTGTATATTTAAAATGGCGTTGTAGCGTTGTTCAGGATCAATGCGCACTAAAGCTTCATAAATACGATCAGATCCAGACTTATGATCACCTCGTGTTATGATATATTCATGCCCATAATCTGCAACAGCTTTAGCGATATCATTATGATCTGTTGCAACGATTGTACGTCCTATTCCAGCTTTTTTGGCTTGTTCTACGACATGAACAATCATCGGTTTTCCGCCAATTTCAGCGAGAGCTTTTTGAGGAAGACGGGTTGAGCCCATACGGGCAGGAATAAGAATAATTGGTTCAAGAGCCATTGTAAGATTCCCAATGTCATCTGTGATGCATTTATGATGTTGTGTGTTATAAAGAAAAAGCTTAAACTAAAAATGGTAATAAAACCGTGAACATTTGAGTTTTTATGAATCGCTCGAGATTTATTTATTTTATTTGTGCTTGTTTATGTGTGCTGGTCGCTGTTGTGGGGATTTCCACACTCAGCAATATAATTTACGATCATCCTACATCAGTCCAATATCATCATACAGTTGCCAAGAATGATATATTTCAAGAAAAACAAAAAGCACCTGATGTTTCCCTATCACTAAATAGCCGCCTTCAACAAGGCAATTTTGAAAATGGCCGTAAAGTTTTTCGCCAATGTGCCATATGCCACACATCTGGACGCAATGAAGCAGGGCGTGTTGGTCCAGTTCTCTGGGAGATTGTTAACCGCCCTTTGGCATCAGCAGCAGGTTTTGCTTATTCACGGGCATTACGTGCTCATTCTGATCAAAAATGGGATTTTGTAACGTTAGATCGTTATTTACATTCTCCACGTGAAGCTTTTCCTGGGACCATTATGTCTTTTCGTGGAATTAAAAATGACCAAGATCGTGCCGATCTTTTGCTTTATTTACGCAGTTTATCCGATCATCCTGTTCCTTTACCAATGGATAATAATAAAGCGAATGAGCCAAATTAACTTATACCATAGATGTTAATTTTAGAAAGAAGTCTGATTTTTTTTGTAATTTTAGTTTCACAGTTTTATAAAAAGAGCTCTTATTGATGTTTTGTTAGGGGGGAACGCCCCTCACGCAAAACAGAACATATTTAACATTGCATATTTACTCGCTTATTTTAAAGAGATCTTTTATAAAAATGCACTCTTTACGCTGTCGTCTGTGGATTGGTTTTCAAGATTTGTGTGCTTCACTTTTTCTACATATACTTGTCTGTGAAATTATTGCTGAAGGATTATCAATTCATGAGCCGCAGCTTTCTGCTTCTGAATGCAATAATTATGTAATTAAAGCTCTCCATGAGGTTTATCTCAATCCTTCTATACACATCAATCCCTATGTACTTTTACATCAAGTCCCATGTATTTTTCTTATGAACAGAGACAATTGATTGTTCTTATACGTGCAATAATCCTAAGCTGCATTTTATGATGCTCGATGAATAGACGTTTTCTCTTGAGGTTAGAGATGTACGGACAGATCATTGACCTTTTATAGTATCGATCACTAAAATATGACTTAAATTATTTATTTATAGGTTATGGTTTGAAGTAAGCACTTTCATGTGAAACAATTTTTATGTGTGAATAGTAAAATAGTTGAATAGAGTTCTGCTGATTGTATTTTTATCTACGTCGAAAATTTTTTACACAAGAATACTGATAGCAGCTGCGTTCCCACGAGTCTCTGTCCATTTATAGACGATGACATGAAATTATGCTGATAATCCATTATAGAGAATTATTTTTTCACAAAAGGTTTGCCATATTTGTGATAAATTTAATAGGTTTCATTGGTTACAATGTTTCGATGACTTGCGATAAAATTAATTAGTATTTCAATACATATTGCGAGAGTGCTAAAAATTAGTGGAAGAGAGGACATAATCATGATTCTCCAAGCTTCTTAATAACTATGGTATTTTCTTTATAATTTGAGCGTTTATAAGTAATAATATTAAATTGCGCTAATAATCCATTATAGAGAAGAATCTTTCCTACTAATGGCTCTCCGATGTTTGTGATCATTTTAATAACTTCCATTGCTTGTAGGGTCCCAATAACGCCAGGTAAAACACCGATGATTCCAGTTTCAGCGCATGTTGGGATAGTCCCGTGAGCTGGAGGGGTGGGAAATAAATCGCGATAGTGAGGATTATTGTCTTTATACGGCATAAGGACCGTTAATGAGCCATTAAAACGTTCTACAGCACCGCTTATTAGAGGTTTTTTGCATTGGGCAGCGTGATCAGCGAGAAGATAGCGTGTGGTAAAATTATCACTTCCATCAACAATGATGTGGTAAGCATTGAGCAGTTTATCCACATTACTTTTATCTAAGCGTAGGGTGTGTTTTTTAACTACAACATGGGGATTTATTGCTTTTATAGTGGTTTCAGCACTGTCTGTTTTGCTTTTGTTGATTGCATTTGTTTTATGAATAACTTGGCGTTGTAAATTGGAAAGTGAAACGATGTCGTTATCGACAATTCCAAGGGTTCCAACACCTGCGGCAGCCAAATAGGTTAAGACAGGAGCACCAAGACCACCCGCGCCTACAACAAGAACACGTGCTGTTTTTAGCTTTTGTTGCCCTGCACCACCAATCTCAGGCAAAATGATGTGGCGTGCATAGCGTTCGATTTCTTTGTTGTTTAATTTTATATCTGTTTCTTGTGTCATAAATTTTCTCTTGTCATAGTTCTTTTATTGTTTACTAAGTTTATGATGCATAGACCAGTCTGCTTTTAGGATAGAGAGGATTTATTTATGAAAATTGCCATTCAGATGGATCATATTTCAACAGTTCGGATTCAAGGAGATACGACATTTGCACTCGCTTTAGCAGCCCAAGAACGTGGACACTCTCTCTTCCATTATACACCAGATCGTTTATCTCTATACGATGGTTGTGTGATTGCACGACTAGAGCCATTGATTGTACATGATAAAGAGGGAAGCCACTATCGATTAGAAAAGCCTGTTCGTACGGAATTAACAGATATGGATGTGGTTCTTTTACGCCAAGATCCACCTTTTAATCTCAATTATATCACAACAACTCATTTGTTAGAGCGTATTCATCCTAAAACACTCGTTGTGAATGATCCTGCATGGGTACGCAACAGTCCAGAAAAAATTTTTGTTACTGAATTTTCTGATCTGATGCCAGAAACATTAATTACCAAAGATATTGAAGAAATAACAGCTTTTAGAGAGACATTTGGCGATATTATTGTTAAACCACTTTATGGGAATGGGGGCGCTGGTATTTTTTATTTAAGACAAGATGATCGTAATTTAGCATCATTGTTGGAAATGTTTGCAGAAATTTATCACGAACCTTTTATTGTTCAGCGCTATTTAGAGGCAGTACGAAAAGGAGATAAAAGGATTATTTTGCTTGATGGTACACCTGTTGGAGCTATTAATCGAATTCCGACAGAAACAGATGTGCGCTCTAATATGCATGTTGGAGGTCGCGCGGAAAATGTGGAGTTAACAAAACGTGATTATGAGATTTGTGAACGCATTGGTCCAGCCTTAAAGGAACGCGGTCTTCTTTTTGTGGGGATTGATGTGATTGGAGATTATATAACAGAAATTAATGTGACGTCTCCTACGGGAATTCGTGAAATTAAACGCTTCTGCGGTACAGATGTTGCTCATTTGTTTTGGGATGTTATTGAGTTCAAGCGTTCAAATGAATTTATTTGACAGAGGACAAAAACATGGTTTTAAAAAAATGATCCATGTTGTTTTTTATATTTGTTATGTTGCAAATGTGAACTAGAATGACCGTATGATATAAATTAAGAGGCTTTGTTTCCAATTTTTAGGGAGTTTATAGATGAACAAAGTATTATCAATTGGAGTGGGATTGATTTTTGCGCTACTGCTGTCAGCAAATGGAGGCAATGCGCGCGATCAAATACAGATTACTGGTTCATCTACAGTTTTACCTTATCAAAAGATTGTTGCTGAAACATTTGGAGAAATTTATCCCCATTTTAAGGTTCCTGTTATCGAATCGGGAGGAACAGGAGCTGGTATTAAGGAATTCTGCCGTGGTATTGGGGAGAACACTGTTGATATTGTTAATGCTTCGCGAGCAATGAAACCGAGTGAATTACAGTCTTGTTTTGATGCTGGTGTAAAAGATGTTGAGGAAATACGTATTGGGTATGATGGCATTGTTTTTGCAACTGATATTAAGGGACCTGATTGGAAATTACAGCCAGTAGATGTTTATAAAGCCCTTGCTGCTCGAATTATTATAGACGGAAAGTTGCAACCGAATAATGTTTTGAAATGGAGTGCAGTCAATAGTGCTCTTCCTGATTGGACGATAGCAGCGTATATTCCTGGGGAGAAGCATGGGACACGTGAAGTTTTTGAGGAAAAATTACTTACTAAGGGGTGTAAAGAGAGTGGGGCAGTTGAAGTGATGAAGTCTTTAGGAATGGATGATAAGGAGATACACACTGCTTGTATTGCGGTACGTAAGGATGGAAAAGCGGTTGATATTGATGGTGATTATTCTGAAACATTTGCGCGTCTAACTTCTAATAAAACAGGGGTTGGTATTTTTGGTTTGTCTTTTTATCAAAATAATGCTGATAAACTAAAGGTTGCCGATATTAACGGTTTTGCGCCAACAGTTGAGACGATTTCTAGTGGACAATATCCGGTTTCTCGTCCGCTTTTTTTCTATATTAAGAAAGCACATTTAGGTATTATTTCAGGTTTGCGAGAGTATGTTGATTTTTTTCTTTCTGATCAAATGATTGGTCCAGAGGGTCCTTTGGCTGAATATGGTTTGATTGTTTCTCCTGAAAAGGAACGTCAAGCACAGCGTTCTGATTTTTCTGCTGGTCGAGTAATGACATTGAAATAATTTGCAGGGAAAATTTGTTGGATTTCTGAGATAGGAAATTTGGGTGCTATTTTTTTATAAAAACTGAAAGATAAAATGCGCATTTCCTTCATTGTTTTGCTATTATTGATTTTTGGATTTTGTGGCTTTTGTATTTCTTATATGCGAGCACGCATTCTTGAATACAGACAACATAAAATGCATTCTCGTGCGTATTATTATGGCTGGTGGACATTTTTGATTACTGTTATTCCAGCTTTTATTTTTTTAATTGTTTGGGATGCTGGGAGTACAATTTATTTAGAATATAATGCCTCTCGAGAGCTGGGGGCGTATAGTGCGCATGTAACAGAGCCTGTAAATCACGATCTACTTTGGGAGACACTTCGAAGTCTCGTCAAAAAGATTCATCGCTTTGAGGGGAATCTTTCTACCGCTTCCTATAAGGAAGTGCAGGCACAATTACTCGCGAAGGGATTGATTTTATCCGATGAAGCATCGGATGATGTGTTCAAAATAGCACAGTCGTGGGTATTCTCTTCTGAAAAGCTTAAGTTTATAGGTTATGTTTTTCTTTTTGCTATTGCGTCCTTTGGTTTTATCTGTGGAATGATGCAAATTGCGCCTCATCAACGTGCCCGTAATAAGGTTGAATCTTTTATTATTATTGGATTGATTTGTGCATCTATTGTTGCAGTCTTGACAACAATAGCCATTGCGCTTTCTATGCTTTTTCAGACAGTAAGCTTTTTTCAGTCTGTATCCTTTTCAAATTTCTTTTTAGGAACAGTTTGGGATCCGCGTTTTTCCGCGAGCGGTTCCAGCGATGAAGTAGGACAATTTGGTCTAATACCGCTTCTTGCTGGTACGCTTTATATTGCATTTGTTGCCATGCTTTTTGCTGTACCTATAGGACTATTTTCAGCTCTTTATATGGCGGAGTATGCTTCTGCGCGATTGCGAGCAATTGTGAAGCCATTGTTAGAAGTTCTTGCTGGCATTCCAACGATTGTTTATGGCTTTTTTGCTTTGAAGGTTGTGGGACCATTTTTACGAGATCTCTCTGCTTCTCTCTCAGACGGGGTTAGTTTTATTATGGCACAAAGTGTTTTGACTGCTGGAGTTGTGATGGGAATTATGTTGATACCTTTTGTTTCCTCTTTATCGGATGATGTTATTACGGCTGTTCCACGCATTTTACGTGAAGGTTCTTATGGTTTAGGCGCAACGCAATCTGAAACAATTAAAAAAGTTGTTATACCAGCAGCGCTTCCAGGGATTATGGGGGCTATTTTGTTGACGGCATCGCGTGCAATTGGAGAAACAATGATTGTGGTTTTGGCGGCAGGTGTTGCAGCAAATTTAACACTCAATCCTTTCGAAGCAATGACTACGATGACTGTTAAGATTGTTAATCAATTGACCGGTGATTTTGAGTTTAATTCTCCACAAACTCTGGTGGCTTTTGCCTTAGGGATGACGCTCTTTGTTATGACACTTTTGATGAATATTCTAGCTCTTTATATTGTGCGTAAATATCGGGAACAATATGAATGAATGAAGATTTTTTTCCTCGTCGCAATATTAGTCTCAAGCGTCGGTATTGGGCTGAACGTCGTTTTCGTGCCTATGGTTTGATTGCCATTTTTATTGGTTTATTTTTTTTATTTACGCTTTTATGGTCTATCATTAGTCAGGGTTATACAGCTTTTTTTCAAAGTGAAATGACATTATCGATTTATTTGGATGAAAAGATCATTGATCCAAGTGGTCAACGTAAAACAAAACCACAAGTGCTCATGACGGCGAATTATCCACTTCTTGTACGCAATGCTTTAGCGAAGAAACTTAATATCAATCAAAATGATCGAGCCTCTCTTTTGGACGTTAACCGTATGTTTTCAAATGGTGTCCGTGTTCAACTGCGTGAAATGGTGACAAAAAATCCAAAACTAATTGGCACAATGCAAAAAGTTAAAGTTTTGGCATCTGCGGATATTGATTCTGCTTATAAGGGACAGATTGATCTGCGTGTAGCAGAAAAAAACCGTAAAGTTTCTAATCGACAAATAGAATGGATAAAGCGTTTAGCGCATGATGGTACGCTTTATAAAACATTTAATATTGGTTTTTTTACATTTGGCGCTTCAAGTCGTCCTGAGACTGCGGGATTAGGTGTTGCGATCATTGGTTCTCTTTATATGATAGGCATCGTTTTATTAGTTTCCCTTCCGATAGGCATAGCAACGGCTCTTTATTTAGAAGAATATGCACGCAAAAATAAATTTACAGATTTTATAGAGGTTAATATCAATAATCTTGCAGCTGTTCCTTCAATTGTGTTTGGTCTTTTAGGACTCTCTTTTTTTGTTAATTTTTTAGGATTACCACGTTCAGCCTCTTTTGTTGGTGGTCTTGTTTTAGCGCTCATGACTCTTCCCACGATCATTATTGCAACACGTTCTGCTCTGCGTGCTGTTCCTCTCTCTATTCGTTCTGCAGCTTTGGGGTTGGGAGCATCAAAAACACAAATGATTTTTCATCATGTTGTTCCTTTAGCTGCGCCTGGCATTTTAACAGGCACAATTATTGGAGTCGCTCAGGCTTTGGGTGAAACAGCTCCTTTGCTTTTGATTGGAATGGTTGCTTTTGTTGTTAATATTCCTACGACCCCCATGGATCCAGCAACGGCTTTGCCTGTTCAAATTTTTATGTGGGCGGGTGAAGCAGAGCGTGCTTTTGTTGAAAAGACATCAGGTGCTATTATTGTATTGATGATTTTTCTTGCGATCATGAATATTTCTGCGGTTTTTTTACGTCGACGATTTGAACGCCGCCAGTAATTTTAATAAAACAACAGCTTTGATAAGATTTTTGTAAGGTGAATTTTTGTAATGAAGATTAAAATGCGCGGTCAGGATGTGAAGGTTTCTTACGGAGATAAAGAAGCACTCCACGGTATTACACTTGATATTCCTGAACATCAAGTAACTGCTTTGATTGGTCCATCAGGATGCGGAAAGTCAACTTTTTTGCGTTGTTTTAACCGTATGAATGATACAATTGAAGGCGCTAAAACAACTGGTCTTATTACCTTAGATGGGGAGAATATTTATGACACACGGATTGATGTTGTAGAATTGCGCGCTCGTGTTGGAATGGTTTTTCAAAAGCCCAGCCCTTTTCCAAAATCTATATTTGAGAATGTTGCGTATGGTCCACGCATTCATGGTTTAGTTAAAACACGCTCTGAATTGCATGATGTCGTTGAAAAGAGTTTGAGGCAGGCAGGTTTGTTTGAAGAAGTAAAAGACCGCCTTCATGATCTTGGAACAAGTTTATCAGGGGGACAACAACAGCGTTTGTGTATTGCACGTGCTATTGCGGTTAGTCCTGAAGTTATTTTGATGGATGAGCCCTGTTCAGCTCTTGATCCCATTGCAACAGCACGGATTGAAGAGCTTATCGATGCGTTACGGCAAAATTATACAATTGTTATCGTAACGCATTCCATGCAACAGGCCGCACGTGTTTCTCAATATACGGCTATGTTTCATTTAGGGCATTTGGTAGAAGTTGGTGCGACTGAAATGATCTTTACCTCACCAAAAGAGCAACGGACACAAGATTATATTACGGGGCGTTTTGGATAGGTGAATTGAGGAGTGTAAGATATGTCTATGAAACATACTGTCCGTTCTTATGATGCAGAACTAAAATATTTAAGAGTAAGGATTACAGAAATGGGGAGCCATGCAGAAAGGATGATTGAACGTTCTGTCGCATCGGTTGTGAGTAGTGATCTTCAACTTGCAACGACAGTGATTGCCGATGATGTGTTTTTAGATGAAGCAGAACGTGACATTGATGAAAAAGCGGTTGCTATTATTTGCAAACGCCAACCGATGGCTGTCGATTTGCGTGAAATTATTGGAGCCATTCGTATTTCTTCTGATCTTGAACGGATTGGGGATATGGCAAAAAACATTGCTAAAAGGACTGTTGCACTTTCAGAAATACGTCAATCTGCTTCTGTTTATCATGGGCTTGAAACAATTACAGCTTTAGCACTCAATCAATTAAAAGAAGTCTTAAATGCTTATACGAGTCGCCTATTAGAGCGTGTTGACGCGGTGCGTGAGCGTGATGAGAAGATTGATGCTTTGTATACTTCTCTTTTTCGTGAACTTTTGACGTATATGATGGAAGATATGCGCAATATTACGGTTTGTACGCACTTACTGTTTTGTTTAAAGAATATTGAACGAATTGGTGATCATGTTACTAATATTGCTGAAATGCTGCATTATATCATAACGGGTTACCATATGTCCTCTGATCGTCCTCGTGATGACCTTACTTATAAAGTTGGGGTAGGTGAGAAGAAAATAGATTAAAATTTTTCTTATATGTATAAAATAAGTTTGTAGATATATGAGTATTTTCTTACAGTGCAGCTATAAGAAGAATAAGATAACCATTTTATGGCAAAGCACAAAGAAGCAACAAAGAGCTTTTTCAGAGAAGCATGGCAGATTGTTAACTCTTGGTTTGACATATTTGTATATTGGATGATATCATCACTCGTATTGTGGCAGGAGGGGAGTTTTCTAGGGGAATTTCCTTTCAGATCATTTTGTTAAAATTTTATATTAAAGGGGATATCTGTATTATTTTTTCGTATGTAGAAGAAGTGGATAGTGTTACTTTATTGTAATTGAAACGTGTGGGTTATTATAGCCTATATTGAACCATGAAGAATAACAATATCGATCTGTAAATTAAGAGTTTTTTATTTTTTATTTTGCATAGATACTTTTTGATTACCTCTTGTATTAAAATTTTACTGAGTGGTAACAATTAGCTATGTACTTTATTGAGAGATACATTTAAAGCTCATTTCAAGACTTGAATATCTCAGAGATTATAGGAATGTGTTGCATAAGATGAAAAAAAATCGTTGGAATGTTTTTGTTACCTGTTGTGTAGCGCCGTTAGTTGTTGTGGGATGTGCTTCAAGTCATTTAGATGCTGGAAAAATAAATAATAATAAGACAAAAGCGGTTACATATCCATTGACAGAGCGTCAATGTCTTATGCGAGCGATGTATTTTGAATCAAATCGCACAAGCCGTGAAGGAATGATTGCCGTTGGAACGGTTGTTATGAATCGTGTTAATTCAACCGCCTATCCTAAGACGATTTGTGGTGTTGTTGGTCAATATAGGCAATTTGCTCCTGGTGTTTTAACGCGTCCTATGACGGAGAAAGCATCTGTTGCTCGTGTAAGAGAGGCGGCTGATGCCGTTTTACGGGGTGAACGAGATAAGAAAGTTAAACACGCTAAGTTTTTTCATACCGCTGGTTTGTCTTTTCCGTATAAAAACATGCATTATGTTCAGGTTGCAGGGGGAAATGCTTTTTATGAAAAACGATCACGTGATGGAGAGCTTCAAGTTCCTACAAATAATCGCCCTTATGATGTTGCTTATGCTTTTGCTCAAGAACGTTCTGGTCATGCGCCAAGCTTTATAGATGAAGGCTTAGAGAGTAGGGGCGTAAAGGCAGAGAAAAGTACATCTCCTTCGACAGAAGTAGCACAGTCCAAGATGGCACATCCTGCGCCTTTTGCTATGGTACAGCTTGATAAAGTTCCTATCCCTGCCTATGCACCTCAACATCTAGCTAGGAAAGAGGAAAATAAAACGATTATGGTTTTACCTTCATCTGATCAGTTAAATGCAATTGTTGCAATGTTAGAAAAACGACACAGGAACTAGTAAGTTTTTCATGACCAAAGAAGGATGATATACCCATTGCGGTTTATGAATTAAGTGAATTTTAGCGATAATGATACGCATAAATATACGTAGAGAAAGCGAACTCAAAGGATCTGAAAAACAATTTATAATATGACGACATAAAGAACGCATTCTATTTAAAGAAGGGTATTGGTAATGTACTTTGATATTCATGAGACAATTTTGCCTGAAATGCTTAATCGTCTTGCAGAAATTACAGTGAAAGTGGGGTTGAATTTACAAGAGGGGCAGGATCTTGTTTTAACTGCTCCAGTTTCAGCGTTACCTTTTGTTCGGCGTATTGCATATCATGCTTATAAGGTTGGTGCTGGTGTCATTACACCAATTTTTAGTGATGATATGTTATCTCTTACACGGTTTGAAAATGCCCATACAACTAGTTTTGATTGTGCCCCTTCTTGGCTTTATGAGGGAATGGCAAAGGCTTTTGAAAATGGGGCAGCGCGTTTAGCGATTGTTGGTGATAATCCTTTGCTCCTTTCCAATCAGGATTTTGATAAGGTTTCACGTTTAAATAAAGCCACTTCAATAGCTTACCAGCCGGCACTCAAGCAAATATCAAATTTTGCTATGAATTGGTCGATTGTTGCTTATCCAACAGCAGGATGGGCTGAGGCAATGTTTCCTTCTTTACCACTTAATGAGGCGATTAAAAAATTAGCCGATGCAATTTTTTCTGCTTCACGTGTTACAGGAGAAGATCCGGTGCAGGCGTGGACTGTCCATAACGAGAATTTAAAGAAACGATCATCTTGGCTTAATGAGCAGCGTTTTTCTGCCTTACACTTTACAGGGCCAGGGACTGATTTAACTGTTGGTTTGGCAGATGATCATGAATGGCATGGTGGTGCATCCGTTGCTCAAAATGGTGTTATTTGCAATCCGAATATTCCGACAGAAGAAGTTTTCACGACTCCTCATGCTCATAAGGTTGAAGGTTTCGTTCGCTCAACAAAGCCCCTTTCCTATCAAGGAACTCTGGTTGATAATATTGAAGTACGTTTTGAAGCAGGGCGTATTGTTGAGGCTCGTGCATCAACAGGCCAAGAAGTTTTACAGCAGGTTTTGCAAAGTGATGAGGGTGCAAGCCGGTTGGGCGAAGTTGCCCTTGTGCCCCATTCTTCACCAATTTCTAAGAGTGGCCTCCTTTTTTATAATACCTTATTTGATGAAAATGCTGCATGTCATATTGCTTTAGGGCAGTGTTATTCCAAATGCTTTTTAGATGGGGCATCATTGACGTCAGAAGAGATTGCAGCACGTGGTGGGAATAAAAGTGTCATTCATATTGACTGGATGATTGGTTCTGGTGAAATTGACATAGATGGCATTACCCAAGATGGTGTAAGAGTTCCTGTATTTCGTAAGGGTGAATGGGCTTAATTTTGTTACCATAAAACGCGGTCATTTGAGGTGGGGTGGGATGTAAGCTTTATTGATACGTTAAGTATTTTAGAGTGTGTGGTATATATTCAAGGCAGGGTTTGTCCATAAAGCCTTTAGTTAAATGATTCACATGAGTAGGAATCCAAGTAAAATCGACTCATCAAGAATTTGTTTAGTAGATGTAGAGGAAGTCTTCGTTTTTTGAGGGGGGAAGAAGTCAATTTATCAGTGATACGATTGGAAAGTGTATAATTATTAAAGAAGAGTAATGCCTGAGCTTCCTGAAGTAGAGACAGTTCGTCGTGGACTTGAGTCCGTTGTAACTGATGCAAAGATAGTATCTGTCAAACTTAATCGTAGAGATTTGCGCTTTCCTTTTCCTGAGGCTTTTTCTGAGCGCCTTATTGGCAGAACAATTATAGAACTTGGTCGGCGTGCGAAATATTTATTATTTCATCTTTCTCAGGATGAAACGATTTTAAGCCATTTAGGAATGTCTGGTTCATGGCGTATAGAGAATGATTTTTTAAGAAAAGCTTGTTCAGCGTCAAGTAAATTAGTTAAACATGATCATTTTGTCATGGATATTCAGACAAAGAATGGTGACGTTTATCGTCTTATTTATAATGATGTGCGTCGCTTTGGGTTTATGCTTTTAGTCGATACGGATAAGCTTTATGAACATCCACTTTTAAATAAGCTAGGTCTTGAACCTATAAGTAATTCGTTTTCTGGTCGTTATTTACAAAAGGCTTTTGTTAATAAAAAAATGTCTCTCAAGGGTGTTTTACTTGATCAGTCTATTGTTGCAGGTCTTGGGAATATTTATGTTTGTGAAGCACTTTGGCGGAGTCGTTTGTCTCCACAACGTGGTGCATTTACATTAGCATCAAAAACGGCACGTGCACGTGAATTTGCAGATTCTTTAGCACAAAATATACGCAATGTGATTTCTGAAGCCATTTTGTCTGGTGGCTCTTCTTTACGTGATTATATGCATATAGATGGTTCGCTTGGTTATTTTCAGCATGCTTTTTCAGTTTATGGACGAGAAGGCAAGCAATGTTTGGAATGTGGAGCGCCTATTATGCGCATTTTACAGGCTGGACGTTCAAGTTTTTACTGCTCACAATGTCAAAAATGAATAAGGTGTCTTGCAAAATCTTACAAGAGGCTTAAAGTCATCGCATCTATAATATAATTACACAAGGCTTGAAAGGTTTTTTTATGCTGAATAAAGTACTAACACATCTTGATGGAAATATAGAGAAGAGCCTTGAACGCCTTTTTTCTCTTTTACGTTTTCAATCGATTTCTACAGACTCGGCTTACAAGGATGCATGTCGTAAAGCAGCTGATTGGTTAGTGGAGGATTTAAAAAGCATCGGTTTTGAGGCTTCACGCCGTGATACGCCGGGGCATCCAATGGTTGTTGGGCATCATCCTGGACCTTCAGATGATTGTTTGCATGTGCTGTTTTACGGACATTATGATGTTCAACCTGTTGATCCATTGAGTTTATGGGAGGATGATCCATTTACACCTTCTTTAAAAGAGAGAGATGGAGAGAAAGTTATTTGTGCTCGTGGAGCTTCAGATGACAAAGGTCAGTTGATGACTTTTATTGAAGCATGTCGTGCATTTAAGAAAGAAACAGGGCAGCTTCCTATTAAAGTTACTGTTTTATTTGAGGGAGAAGAAGAATGTGCTTCTCCTTCCCTTATTCCTTTTTTAAAAGCAAATACAGATGAACTTAAGGCAGATTATGCATTGGTTTGTGACACGTCAATGTGGGATGCGGATACACCATCTATTGCTCTTTCTCTTCGGGGAATTATGGCAGAAGAGATTATTATCACAGCAGCGAATCGTGATTTACATTCTGGTTATTTTGGAGGAGTAGCAGCTAATCCCATTCGTATTTTAACGAAAATCTTAGCAGGACTTCACGATGAAAATAATAGGGCAACACTTCCTGGTTTTTATGATGGCGTAGAAGAAACACCTCCACAGATTTTACAATCATGGAATGCACTTAATTGTACTGCTGAAAATTTTCTTGGTCCTATAGGACTTTCCGTTCCAGCTGGTGAAAAAGGGCGGAGCATTTTAGAGCTTGTATGGGCACGTCCTACCATGGAAATTAATGGTATTAGTGGCGGCTATGAAGGGGAAGGGATGAAAACAGTTATTGCTTCTCAAGCGAGTGCAAAAGTATCGTGTCGTTTGGTGCATAAGCAAGATCCAGAGAAAATACGCCAAGCGTTGCGTGATTATGTACGTAGCTCAATTCCTGCTGATTGTAAGGTTGAATTTAAGAATCACGGTTCTTCTCCGGCACTTCAGATTTCTGATGATTCATCTTTTATCAAGGAGGCGAAGGATGCCTTATCACAAGAGTGGGAAGTGCCTGCTGTCTTGACAGCCATGGGGGGCTCGATCCCAATTGTAGCAGATTTTCGGTCAATTCTTGGTATGGAAACTCTTTTGGTTGGTTTTGGACTGGCTGATGACCGTATTCATTCTCCTAATGAAAAGTATAATTTAAAATCGTTTCATAAGGGGCAGCGGTCTTGGGCGCGTATTCTTGCTGCTTTAGCAAGTAGGAGGGTAAATGGCTGAGATTCGCGTTCATCAAGGTGATTTACCAAACTTAGACAATTATAAAACTGATGCCATTGCGATTGATACCGAGACTTTAGGATTACAACCCTATCGTGATCGTTTATGCGTTGTTCAGCTTTCTTCTGGAGATGGTACTGCTGACGTTATTCAGATTGCTAAAGAACAAAAGAGTGCACCAAATTTGATAAAATTGCTTGAGGATAACGCAATAACCAAAATATTTCATTTTGGGCGTTTTGATCTTGCTATTTTAGCGCATACATTTGGTGTTATGCCAGAGGCTATTTTTTGTACAAAGATTGCTTCGAAACTCACGCGCACTTATACGGATCGTCATGGCTTGAAAGAAATTTGTAATGAATTGCTGAATGTGAATATTTCTAAACAGCAACAATCTTCGGATTGGGCGGCAGAAACGTTATCACAGGCACAAATTGAATATGCTGCGTCGGATGTGTTATATTTACATCGTTTAAAGGTTATATTTGAAGAACGTTTAAGACGTGAAGAGCGAGAAAATGTTGCCAAGGCATGCTTTCAATTTTTGCCTATGAGAGCTAGGCTTGATCTTTTAGGATGGGCGGAAGTTGATATTTTTGCGCATAGCTAACTTTAAAATTGGCTTTTAAATAGAGTTAATTATTGATGTGAGAGGACAAAATGCTTGTACATTATGGGCGTTTTATCCTCTCATCTTTTCTGATAAGAATTATAATAAATTCTTAAGTGCTATTTCATTTGAAGTTTAGGCAATAAAAATACTTTTGCGAATCCATATTTTTTATTTTTGTAACAGCTTTTATTTGAAACAAAGCAATTTTGAGGAGAGGCTGGAAACATACGGTAGGTTGGAAGACTTAAATCTCTGAAACCGGTATACAGCCTAATTGGGGGAGAATATGAATGTGTAAATGTAAAAACCAAATCTCATCTTTACCATCATTTTTAATTCTGCTTTACGACTTTCAAAAGTATTTAAAGCAATGTCTGTTAAATAATAGAGATTACGCATTGCCTCATGTTTTTAATGGATTTACGTTCTTCGTGTAAAACAGAACGCCCTAAACGGAATATATTTGTGTTGCTAATTCATGTGCTTTTTGTAAAGAAACCGACACCCAAGTTCATTTTACGGTGGCGCTCATAAAAGATATAACAATAAAGCTTCCAATACCAATATAAAATCTATTGAACACTACCATCTTTATGCTTATGGAGTAACAAGCCGCTACCATCCACACAACTGTACCAATTCCCAATGTTGTGTAAGTCCTTAGCACTTGAGACGGTTCATAAGAGGCATTTTTAGTCTTTTTTTAGTGTTTTTTATCCACACAGCTCTCTCAACTTGTAACGTGCAAACAAATGGTTTTGATTGATTCAACATGAAAAAGATTTGGAATGAGAGAATCTTATGGTATTTAGGATTCTCAGTCAATATGGATAACGCTATATTATCATTATAAATCAGTATATTATATGAAGTTCGTATAGTTTATTATTTTCAGACGATACTTCGTGCCTTTATTTATTACTCAATAAGTAATTTCTATGTTGGCAGAGCAGGGCAATTTTCTTTTATTTTAAAATTAAAATGCTCCAAAGCTTTATTTTTAAGGATTCTCACTTTTTATCTATAAACATGCTATTTTTTCTGGAAATTTGCAATGAAGACACTAGATAAAATCCATTATGGATATTTATACGAGGTTAAATTTATGAACATAAAATATTTTATTACGGCTTTTGCTACGTTTGCTTCAATCTCTGTAGCTCAGGGTGCTTCTTTCTTGTCTTCTCAAAAGTTAATAGAGGGTATACCTTCTCTTGTTCTTCCTAGAGATCTTTTTTCTAGTGAACAGTTGAGCAAGATCTTCTCTGAAGTTGTTCAAATGGAACTTTCTTGCACGCATAACAACCAATGCATAACAGAAGCTGAGTTAGTACCTGTATCATATTCTGGTAAAAAAAGATTTCAAAAGCCTAAAAAAGGATTAAGGAAAGGAAGACGACCAGATTTATTTAGACGAAGTCCAATGAGTTATTAAAAAGTAAGAAAACAACATCAAGAGGTCTAACGTATGATCGGGAATTGAAGAGAGGAGATATTTTTTATCATTTGAAAAGTGGAGGAGCAGTTGTTCGCAAAGGGTATTATAATTGTGTACGGAGGGGGTGAAGAGTACTATTTGGAAAAGATATGGGGAGGTGGATTTCGGTGCAAGAATACTCTGTATAATGGCAATCGCTCGTTACAAAATTCATGGGTTTGGATAAATATAACCTCCCGATTTTGGGTTACGCTGTTATACTGTAAATACTGTCATTTAAGCGTGACTATACAGCGCATATAAAACTCCTTGATAAGTGTTTTTAGAGTAGGGCTTGTCCAGAGAGCCTTTAGTTAAGTGAATCACATAAGTAAGGAGTTAAGAAAAATCCTCTTGACAAGAAACTAAGCTGTTTGCAGAGAGAATCTGAGAGGATACTTCATCAAAATCGAGTGAAGCAACAAAAATGTTAAACTTTTGATCTTTGATGGTATGCTTCGACTACAGTTTATAAAATATTCATTTGTCTATGATTCAAAATATCAGATATTTTTTCTGCCAAATTCATGATTTTTAAAGCAAGGTGTGGTGTGAAAACTTTAAGAAAGATTTCTCGTTTTTTCAGCTTTAAGGAGATTTCTATATAAGTTTTAATGTTTATCATACCGGTTGTCTGTCTTTAGGCATTTTTTTCAATTTAGTCTTGTAAAGGAGTATGAAATGATATCCTACAAATAAGGCTGAAGCTCTGAAAAGATTTACTATAAGGTTGAGAGAAGAAAAAAATGGTAAGTATGTCAAAAAGGCATAAATGCCTAAATTAAAAACAAAGAGCAAGTGTAATGAAATTGCATGTAATCTTGTTGCAGTCCATGGGGTAGTGGAGATCTTGTTTTATGCGGTATAAGCATTCTTTACAATGAAGAAAAAACAATCAAAGAGCTGTTCACACACTTGCTCGTTTGTGAGGTGCAGGGGGATGGTTTTGGTTTCTTTAATATAAAAAGGCTTAAGATAAGAACATCTTCAATATTGCAGACGAATTAATATAAAAAATATTTTTTCATTATAAATCAATATATTGTATTTTCATTCCAATAGCACACGCTTTACACGGAGGGTATTGTGACGCAGTTTTTTTACAAAATTTATAAAGGAGAGCAAATGTGAGAAAAAGAGATCATTTGTGCATGGGCATAGTTTTATTCTCATTTATTACAGATCAAGCAATTAAGGGTACTTTGATTGGCTTTTTGTTTTTTTTATAAGTGTATCATTTTTGCTACAGATATCTGAAGATGGGGCTCTATATGAAATGGTGTGTTCAAATAAATATTCAGCTATGGAGAGAAAATATGAATATGAAATGGTTAATAACAGCTTCTGCTTTCGCTTTTGTTTCAGCTTCAGCAGCACAAGCAGCAGATGTTATTGTTCCCCCAAGTCCAACACCTGTTGCTCCCGTTATTGTTGCTCCAACTTTTTCTTGGACAGGTTTTTATGTTGGGGGCCAGATTGGTGGTTTTTCGGGTAAAACGAAAATGGATATTCTCAGTAATGGAAAAAAGATTCCAGTGCCTGATGACCTTTTGCCTAAACTATCTGGTTTCATGGGTGGTCTTTATGCAGGTTCCAACGTTGATCTTGGTAATGGCCTTATTCTAGGTGTTGATACAGATATCATGTGGTCTAATAAAGATGACACGAAGACAGGAAACACATATGTTATTCTTCCAAATCACATAAATTATATTAAGAAGATATTAACAGAATCTGGAATTAATATTGGTAAAGATGCGCTTGAACCTGGTGCTAAACGAACCCACAGTTTCACTTTTAAAGAAAAGTGGGCTGGTGCGACACGTGTACGTATTGGTTTTGCAGCTGAACGCATTATGCCTTATGTTGCTGGTGGTATCGCTTATACCCAGCTTCAAGATACTGCATTGATTTCAATAACAGGCAAAGATTCAGACAAAGTAATAGCTTCTGGTACCTTGTCTGATGAAACAAAGACCCTTGTTGGTTACACTCTGGGTGCTGGTGTTGATTTAGCAATGACCAATAACGTTATTGTCCGTGCGGAATATCGTTACTCTGATTTTGGGAAAAAGAAATTCTCAAATGATAAATATGAGACATCTTACAAAACCAATGATTTCCGAGTTGGTGTTGCTTACAAATTTTAACAGATGATAAGTTAAATAACAGAGGCGCCGTCTTTAACAGCGCCTCTGTTATTTTCTGTTGCTATATTATCACACAATACATAATTTATTGTGGATATGAAAAGATATTATTCAGGTTTTCTTAAAAAAATCATAGACAATAAACAAGAATTACATTTAAAAATCAATAAGTTATATATATATATATCTTTAGGTTTCTCGTACAAAATCAAGCTATGAAGCGATTTTGTCTGGGATGTGCCCTCCATTTTCTGTGACTGTATCATTTTTACTACAGCTTTTCTTTCTGTAATCTTGTAGCACTGTGCTCATAAATAAATTAGGAGCAAAGTTTATGAATATAAAATCTTTAGTAACAACTTCTGTTATCGCTATAGCAGCAGCTTCTGCAGCACAAGCTGCTGATGTTATCATCCCTCGTGAAACAGCCCCAGCAGTTATCTCAGCCCCTTCATTTTCTTGGACAGGCTTTTATATCGGTGGTCAAGTTGGTAACTTTTCAGGTAAAGTTGATGTAGTTGATTCAGAAACAAAAAAGAAAATTACAGATAAAGACTGGACACCTAAGCCTTCCGGTTTTATGGGTGGTATTTATGTAGGTTCTAACGTAGATCTTGGAAATGGCCTCATTCTAGGTGTTGAAACCGATGCAGTCTGGGCTGACCGCGAAGATTCAAAAGCGCATTCAGCAGTCATTGGGGAAGCAGGCCTTGACAGTTTCAAAGATAAGCTTACAGTAGCGAAAGCTACACCTGCTACAGGAAAAACTATTGCTGGTATCGTGGCGACTGACAAACGTGTAGAGGGCACCTCTATAAAAGAAAAATGGTCTGGTGCAACACGCGTTCGTGTTGGTTTTGCAGCCGTTGATCGCATTATGCCTTATGTTGCTGGTGGTATTGCTTATACGCAGCTGCAAGTGGTTGATTTTCTTAAGGCAGCGACAGCTGAAGGTGCCGAAATCGCTTCTGCTAAAGTGTTTGATGAAACGAAAACAATGGTTGGCTTCACTGTAGGTGGTGGTATTGACTTTGCAATGACAGACAATGTTCTATTGCGTGCAGAATATCGTTACTCAGACTTTGGTAAAAAAGCATTTGTAAAGGACGGGGATAAATTCGCTTACAAAACCAATGATTTCCGTGTAGGTGTTGCTTACAAATTCTAATTTCGTAAACAACGAAATAAACTTTCAAGAGGCTCTGTCAAAGACAGGGCCTCTATTCTTTTCTGTTGTTATATTATCACATACCCTATATTTATTAGGGGAGTAAAAGATATTATTTAGATTTTCTTAAAAAGATTTTTATAAATGACAGATAACAATTATTCCATAAAATCAATAATTTACACATACTTGTAACTTACAATTTCTTATGAAAATTCTTATGAAACGTGAAGTTATGAAATGACTTTATCTTGCGTCAGCTTTCGTTTCCTATGATTGTATCATTTTACTACAGCGTTTTTTTTGTAGTCGTATAATACTGTGCTCGTAAATAAATGAGGAGCAAAGTTTACGAATATAAAATCTTTAGTAACAACTTTTGTTATCGCTATGACTACAGCTTCTGCGGCACAAGCTGCTGATATTGTCATTCCTCGTAAAACAGCTCCAACAGTTATCACAGCTCTTTCGTGTTCTTAGACAGGTTTTTATCTTGGTAGTTAAGTTGGCAACTTTTCAAGTCAAAGTTTATGTATTTGATTTTGAGACAAAAGAAAAAACTTTAGATAAAGATGCACTACCTATGCCTTCCGGTTTCATCGGTGGTATTTATTTAGGTTCCAACGTAGATCTTGGAAATGTTCTCATTCTAGGTGTTGAAACCGATGCAGTCTGGGCAGACCGAGGAGAGACGAAGACGGTCTCAAAGATTCTTGTGATTGATGATTTTAATGATAAATTTAAAGATGCTGGTGTCACATTGGATGAAAATGAAAAGTTTCAAAAGGGTGACACAGCAGTGTATCGCATTGGTTTCAAAGAAAATGGTCTGGTGCAACACGGGTTCGTGTTGGTTTTTCTGTCGCTGACAGCATTATGCCTTATGTAGCTGGTGGTATTGCTTATGCGCAAATACAAGGTGTTGGTAAAGTTTCAGGAACAAAAAAGTTGGGAAAATGGGTAAGCCAAGTAAAGAGTTTCTGCTACAGTATTTGATAAAACAAAAACGATGGAGGGTTTTATCCTTGGTGGTGGTATAGATTTCGCGATGACAGATCATATTCTGCTTCGTGCGGAATACTGTTACTTAGACTTTGCTAAGAAGGAATTTAAAAAGGATTATCTTAAACTAGTCTACAAAAGCAATGACTTTCGTATAAGTATCGCTTACAAGTTCTAATTTCATCAAAAGTGCAATTATGAATAAAAAGTATTAATAAAAAATTAAATTTCCAAAAGATATTGACTTTTAAAAAACCGCTGTTTTCTGGGGTTTTATTTGTATGATTGTGATATTTTTACTACAGCTTTTCTATCTGTAATCTTGTAAGGTCGTTTGATAGTTAATTTAGGAGCAAAATTATGAATACAAAATCTTTAATAGCAACTTCTATTGCCGCTTTAATTTCAGCTTCTGCAGCACAAGCTGCTGATGTTATCATCCCTCGTGAAACAGCCCCAGCAGTTATTGCAGCAGCCCCTTCGTTTTCTTGGACAGGTTTTTATCTTGGTGGTCAAGTTGGCAACTTTTCGAGTAAAACTAAAGTAACTATTCTAGGAGCAGACAAAGAACTTTTCAAAAAAGATAACACACCTAGTCCTTCTGGTTTCATGGGTGGCATTTATGCCGGATCTAACGTAGACCTCGGAAATGGTCTCGTTCTCGGTGTTGAAACCGATGCAGTTTGGGCAGACCGTGAAGAATCAAAAAAAGCCCGTGAATTGACTCTTACTGAAAAAGATGCAGCAAATTTTAATGATGCCCTTGAAAAAGCTAAGGTTGAATTAAAAGGTCAGCAACGGTTTGAAAACGGTGACAAGGTAACAGAAACGCACAGTTACAAAGAAAAATGGTCTGGTGCGACACGTGTCCGTATCGGTTTTGCTGCTGTTGACCGTATTATGCCTTATGTTGCTGGTGGTATTGCCTATGCGCAGGTGCAGGGCATTCAATCCGTTGCAGGAAAAGGAGAGAGAGCTAAAGTTGAGCAGAAAGCTGACGGGGATGGAAAAGTGCCAGAGGCAGGGGCTAAGCAAGCCATAGATTTGACTGGTGGCACTTGGGCTGATGACACGAAGACAATGCTTGGTTTCACTATTGGTGGTGGAGTTGACTTTGCAATGACAGACAACGTTCTTTTACGTGCTGAATACCGTTACTCCGATTTTGGTAAAAAGAAATTCGCCAACGATACACGTGAATTCAACTACAAAACCAATGACTTCCGTGTAGGTGTCGCTTACAAATTCTAATTTCGTAAAAATGAAATTATCAGCACAAAAAATACTAAGGCCTCGTTTAACGGGGCCTTTATTTTATTATCTCTCTATTTTATTCCTCTTAATCTCTTCATTTTTAATGGGATCATACTCCTCATGCAAAACAGAACGCCCTAAACGGAATATACTTGTTGTTGTGTATTCACACATTTTTTTTAAATAAATATTTTTCAAAGTACATCAATCTCACTTATGTCTTTGGAAAAGATTTGAATATTTTAGGCTCTGATGTTCAAACAAAGGATAAACTTCTCTTGCAAGCTGAGAGCAATGTTTCGATTGATGCCACACGCAACAGCATGGACAATCAGAATGGGAGTGAAACATCTCATGTTGCTTTACACAATGGCTCTCATTTAAGTTCTGGAAAAGATACCACTGTCATCTCAGGTCAAGATATCCATATTGCTGCTTCCGATATAGATGCCAAGGGTAATGTTGCTCTTGGCGCCCAAGGGGAGATAGCGATAGGGGTGAGAAACGATGAGATGGAGTATCATCTTCGCACCAAAAACACGAAAGTGGACATGCAAGCCTCTCATGCCGTTGGCTCTTCGATAAAATCGGGAGGTGACACCACTGTCATTGCAGGGCAGGATGGCAAACCGCATGATCTTAGCATTACAGGCAGTTCCATTGCTGCTGATGGCAAGGTGGGGCTGAAAGCCAGCAACGATGTCCTGATCAATAATGCAGAGGATAGCTTACAGTATGAGATGTCGTACCATAAAGACGGTGGGGTGTTTAGTAGCAGCAAATCTGAGCATAACAAGATGGATGTGCGCCAAGTTGTGGGGTCAAGCATAACAGGGGGTGAAGGCATTGCCATTGATTCCGGAAACAACACGGAAGTTGTCGCCTCGATGCTCGTAGCCGGTAAGGCAGAGGAAACGTCAGGAGAGAAAGCACTAGGAGATCAGAAAAAAGCGGATATTACCATTCACTCTGGGGGAAAGATTACTATCAAAGGCGCCCAAGAACACTTGGATCAGCAAGCACAATCGTCATCAAGTGGCTTTTTGCATGAGAAATCGTCCGATACATCTCAATCTCATACCACAACGGTCTCCTCTATCCTTGGGGCAACGGGCAACATCGTGTTAGACGCACAAGGAGAAGCCAAGATTTCTGCTTCTCATCTGCTTTCCGGTCAAGATATCAATGTGAGCGGAGAAAATGTGACGATTGATGGCATGCAAGATCACCATAAAAGCCATTCAGAGACCCATGAAACGGGTTTTGGTGTGGGATCAGGTAAGGGCTTTGTGTCGATATACGGGAGTGAGGGAAAGACAGAAAATGAAGAGAGTTTTGAGCATCAAGGTTCTTCTCTCAATGCGGATGGTAATATCACCATCACTGCCAAGAAAAAAGATGTGAAAATTGTTGGCTCTGATCTTGCGGGTGAGAATATTAACCTTTCGGCAGCGCATGATGTGAATGTGCTTGTTGGTCATAATAGCCATAGGGCAAGCTCAAAGGAAGAACGGGAAGGCTTTGGGTTTCAGTTTGAAAAGAGCAACAGCGGTGCTTCTGTAGGTGTTGGAATTGCAAGCGCCAAAGATACGGGCGATCAATGGGAAAATACTTCCACACAATCACACATCACGGCACGCCAAGATGTGCAGATTACTGCTGACAATGATGTGAATTTACAAGCAGCCATTGTTTCGGCGGATCGTGATGTCAACATTGATGCCGGCAATAATATCACCCTATCAGAAAGCTATGATACCTCTAACGCAAAAGAAAAGCATGAAAAGTCTTTTGCTGGTGTGACAGGCTCTGTCAATGTGGGCATTCTTGGTACAGTAAAAGATGTAAAGGATGCAGCCAAACGTTTTGGTCATGGGGATACAAAACACAAAATCGGTAATGGTCTTATTGCTGGTCTAAAAGGCTATGATCTCTATAGCAAAGGCAAAGGTCTTTATAATGAGATGAAGAGTGGAAACAAACAGTCTATTCGTGATATTGCTGATGTTTCTGCTAGCGTAACCGTGGGCTTTAAGACAGAGAAGGCAGAAGCCTCTGTTCAGACCTCTACTGCGGTAACAGGTACAATAGAAGCAGGACGCGCTGTTAATATGCAAGCCCACAAAGGCAGCATCCATGGTGTTGGAGCCGATATTATT